>NZ_LDPE01000008.1 GCF_001447995.1 Maribacter dokdonensis DSW-8
TTGAATAGCTCCAGCAGCAGTTGTTACTAAAACTTGGTCGTCAGTTAAAGGTAAAGCGGCCGGCGTTATTGTAAAAGGAGTAGCTATAGTTCCGTCGCCAGAAATTGTAACGCCATCGGCAACTTCGGTAGTTCCGCCAGTTGCACCTGGAGGAGTTGCCCAAACAACATCTCCATCAACATTCGTGCTTAAAAATTCTCCATTGGCACCTGGTGTTATTGTGAAAGGTGTAGCTGCAGTTCCATCACCAGAAATTGTTGTTCCATCAGCTACTTCGGTGGATCCACCTGTTCCACCTGGTGCTGCTACCCAAGTTACAGCACCACCAACGGTACTTAAAAACTGACCATTTAGACCGGGTTCTATTTTTAAAGGAGTAACCGCTTCATTTTCTATGGTAAGTAAACCTTGGTCATTCATGGTAGCATCACCAGAAATAAAACCTTGTTCCGCTACATTTGCGTTGGAGCCTATTAAAATATTTCCTTGGTTTAAAGGGATTTCTCCATTTTTTAAATATCCGAAAGCAGCAATCTCAGCATCTGTCAATTGGGTGTCTGTGTCAATAGATGTAAGTGGAACTGATAATGTACCTGCAACATCTGTTATCCTTAACTCGCCTCCAACAACATCAAAAGCAGTGTTTTGTTCATTAACAGGGTCACTACCCCCAGAGGTTACAACATCTGCAATTTCTGTGTCAACATAAGCTTTTGTAGCTGCGTCATTGATATCTACTGGTGCTCCAATGTTTTCAATTCGTATACCTCCAGCGTCATTTCCATCTAAAAGTACTTCTTCGATATTCTGTAGTTCATTGCTTGCATTGGCATCCGCATCATCTACGTTTAAAGTAATTTCATTTCCATTTAAAATAGAAATATTACCAGCAGTTCCATTTGTAGCGATTGTTTGCTCATCGGTGCCGGTATTGGTATAAGTGCTTAGGTCAATGGGTGTACCACCATCTTGTAAGGTTAAAATATTATTTTGCAAAGTTAACTGCTGATCATCTGATCCTACCAAAGCTTCTAAACTAATGGTAGAAACACCTGGTGTAGTTGATCTAGAAATAGTTAGAGTATTATCTAATTTATCAAAGGTCAGGTCAAAAAGATCGTTGGTGTCTTCCCATTGTACAATGCCATTTTCATCTGTAGTCAACACCTGATCGGCTATAGTGTTGGCCATATCTTCTGGGGCAATGCTGCCATCCCTAATTTCTACGGAACCTACCGCATTTTGTCTAAGCTCGCTGGATCCTACGGATTCTGCAGCCAGTTTGTCCTGTGTTATAGAATTGTCCTGTATATCATCTGGACCAATGCCTCCATCAATAATATTATCGCCCAAAATGCTGTTTTTGGCAACTTCTAAGTTGTACCCAGCCGCAGATTCCGTAATCTCTATGGTACTTCTGCCATTAATAATAGGGTCGTTGGTTATGGTAAAGTTCACGGCATCACAAAGGTTTACCCACTGGGTGCCATCATAGTAATTAACACATTCCGTATCGGTATTGTAGACCAAACCACCACGCTGTGGGGTAATGGCTTCCATTTCTAATGTGTTAACGCGGGTAATGACCAATACCTTAGAAGAACTTTCTAGCTCTAGAACAGACGAAGCATCTATATTTTGGGGGTTGTCTCCTATTTTAATTTGTCCGAATACGGGGGGCACTGCCAAAAAAATAAAGAAAATAAATAAAATTATTGCTTTCATACTTAGTGTCTTATGACGAGAAAATAACGATAAACAAAAATAGAATTATCTTGGTAATACCATTTATTTATAAGTTGAAATAATGTGCTATTGGGTTAAAGTACATGTATGGTCGTTGTACGGTATGGTTTTACATGAAGATAAGGACCTATTGCTTTCTTGGAAGATAAGAAATTAACAAAAGTTTATTGACAGGATTTTTTTTATAATAGTTACAAATCTTTTCTTTATCTTTTGAATACCCTATGGGTAGGGTATCATCCCTTTTAAGACACACTAAATGACCAGAAAATTACTTTTTTTATTTGTATTGTTTATCACAGTATCGGGCTTTGCACAAGATGATGCTAGAGTACCTTTAAGAGGTTCGGTAATCTACATGAGCATTGGAGTTCCCAATGAAAATGTGATTAACTCAACTTCTGAGCATGCAACCATTACCAATGACCAAGGGCAGTTTAAGATTAATGTAAAAGTGGGTGATCAATTAGTTTTTACGGCAGTAAACTACAATATAAAAGTAGTGACCATAACCGAGGAAATTTTGGCGAACAACCGTTTGGTGGTAGAGGTGAACGAAAAAGTGACGGAGTTAGACGAAGTGGTCATTACCCCAGAGCAGCAAGAACGTTTCTTGAAAATGAGAAACGAAGAATTTAAACAGCACGAGTACGAAATAGATCGAGGCACAGAGGTGGAGAATATTGCCATGTCCGATGTGGATAGAGGTATGCAAGACGGTCTTAATTTCGTAAACATCTTCAGGGCCATTTTTAAATCACAGGACCAAGCTGAAGAAGAGAAACCTAGGTTAAAGGTGAGTGAGGTGCTAAGACAGGTATATGACGATTCTTTCTTTGTTGTAGACCTGCAGATACCGCAAGATAAGATCAATGAGTTTTTGTATTACTGTGATGCTAGAATGCCTGCGCAGTCCTTACTTAAAAAGGAAAATGAATTTCAATTGATCGATGCATTGGTGAATCATAGTAAATCGTTTCTTAAAGATTTAAATGAGGAGTAGACTCCTATTCTTTTTTTTGCTTGCTAGCATTTCGGTTTTCTCCCAATTGGGCGAGACAAATAAATTAGAGGGCAGGGTATATAGTGATGACGGTGACGTTGCCGCCACTCATGTACTTAACTTAACATCTCAACGGGCCACCATAACCGATGAAAACGGATTTTTTACGGTTGCCGTGCAATTGTTGGATACCTTAGAATTTTCGGCCATACAATACAAAAAGAAAATTGTGGTAGTAAATACCGCAATTTTGGAAAGCAAGTTTATCTCTGTAGGTTTAGAAGAGGCACTTACTGAATTAGATGAGGTTACCGTAACGCCCTATAATCTTAGTGGTAACCTTTTAAAGGATCTGCCTACTTTAGAATTGGATCCCATAGTTACCGCATCTACTTTAGCTTTACCAAATGCTTATGTAAAAATACCTACCAAGGCCGAAAGGGAACTTTCTGCGGCTACAGCAAACCCCATAATGAGTTTTGACCCATTGATCAATGCCATTACCGGGCGTACTAAAATGTTGAAGAAGCGTGTAGAGCGCAATAAACTGTATGATAGAACGGAACGGGTACGTAAGTTTTACGCAGATAGTATTTACCAAAAACAGTTATTGATCCCTATTGATAAAATAGATGATTTTCTATATTATTGCGAGGTTGATCCCCGTTTTCAGCAAATTGTGGATACCCATAATGAAATGGAAATTTGGGAATACCTACGACAAAAGAGTATAGTGTACAGAAAGAATAATGCTTTGGATTAGGGGTGTTATATTTGGCATGTACTTTGCTCCATAGCATATGAAACCATACATTATGAAAATTTTTAAACCGGTATTGGTATTATTGATACTCCCCCTTTTTGCATTCGTAGGGGCGCACAAATTTTACATTAGTGTTACCAATGTAGACTATTCTGAAAAAGATGAGGCCATACAAATCATTACCCGTGTTTTTATAGATGATATGAATACGGTACTTAAAGAAAGATATGGTTATACTGCAAACCTGGGTACTGCTAAGGAAACGAAAATGGACAAGGATTTTCTTGAAAAATACTTACGTACAAAATTCTTGGTAGAAGTAAACCAAGAAAAGGCAACCTATGATTTTATAGGTCATAAGTATGATTCTGATATGGTCATTTGTTATTTAGAAGTACCTAATATTCCGTTATCCAACTTAAAACAAATTGGTATTACAGATGAAGTCCTTACGGATATTTATGATGATCAGCAAAACGTGGTGCACATGAAAGTAAAAGGCACAAAAAAAAGCCATGTTTTGGTGAAATCTCGTCCTAAAGGAATGTTAAATTTGTAACATATATTAAGATATCCCTATAAAAACTTTAATTTTCGGACACTAAAAAAACCAAGTAATGAAAAGAGTAAAGTACGCATTTGCGTCTATTTTATTCCTTTTTACGGCCGTAACGTTTGCTCAAGAAACGATGACCAAAGAAAAGGAACCTGGGCACTACAACCAGAGTAAGTTCAAACAATTGTATGAAGAGTTTTCTACGCCTAACACCTACAGATCTGCATCTGGCGCACCTGGTCCTGATTACTATCAGCAGCAGGCAGACTATGTAATGGACATTCGTTTAGATGATAAGAATGCTAAACTATTTGGTGAAGAGACCATTACATATACCAATAATTCCCCGGATGATTTGGAGTATTTATGGGTGCAGTTAGACCAAAATGTACGAGCTAAAGATTCTAAGGCGGCTTTAAAAAATGGTAGCGGTATTTCTTTGGGAGATTCTCCAGAGAAATTTGTAGGTAACTTTATGACCGAACCTTTTGATGGCGGTTTCAATATAGATTACGTTAAGGATGATTCTGGAAAAGCATTGCCTTACACCATTAACTTTACTATGATGCGTGTAGATTTACCTACGCCGTTAAAGAGTGGGGATAAGTATGCTTTTAAGATCAAGTGGAACTATAATATACCGGATCATACGATTAATAGGGCAAGATCAGGTTATGAGTATTTTGCTGAAGACGGTAACAGAGCATATGTAATTGCACAGTTCTTCCCAAGAATGGCCGTTTACAATGATGTTGAAGGATGGCAGAACCACCAGTTTTGGGGTAATGGCGAATTTGCTCTTCCTTTTGGGGATTATGAGGTGAACATTACCGTACCTGCAGATCATATTTTAGATGGTACAGGTGTACTTCAAAATAGAAAAGAAGTATATAGCAAAGAGATGATGGCGCGTTATGAAAAAGCGAAAAAATCATATGACAAACCTGTAATCATTGTAAGTCAAGAAGAAGCAGAAGCTGCAGAAAAAGGTTTTTCAGATAAAACAAAGACATGGAAGCTAAAAGCGGAGAATGTTCGTGATTTTGGTTTTGCAACCTCAAGAAAGTTCATTTGGGACATGCAAGCGGTAAAATTGGGTAACAGAGACGTAATGGCGGTATCTATGTACCCTAAAGAAGGTAACCCGTTATGGGAAGAGTATTCTACAAAAGCTGTAGCGCATACTTTGAAATCTTACTCTTCGCATACATTTGACTACCCTTACCCTAAAGCAATTTCTGTACATGCCAAAAGACAAGGTATGGAGTACCCAATGATCTGTTGGAACTACGGTAGACCAAATAAGGATGGTAGCTATTCTGACAGAACTAAATATGGAATGATCAGTGTAATCATTCATGAGGTAGGACATAACTTTTTCCCAATGATAGTAAATTCGGATGAGCGTCAATGGGGATGGATGGATGAAGGTTTAGATACTTTTATGCAGTACATGGCAGAGCAAGAGTTTGGGGAAGCATATCCAGAAGCTATTGCGCCTAACGCAAAATACCCATCAAGAAGAGGGGATCCAGCTAAGATCGTACCTTACATGAGCGGTGATCAAAGTACTATTGCACCAATTATGTCTAACCCTGAAAACGTTTTTCAATTAGGACCAAACGCCTATGGAAAACCTGCAACAGCGTTGAATATTTTGAGAGAGACCGTAATGGGTCGCGAGTTGTTCGATCATGCGTTTAAAACATATTCTCACCGTTGGAAATTTAAGCACCCAACCCCAGAAGATTTCTTTAGAACAATGGAAGATGCATCTGCCGTTGATCTAGATTGGTACTGGAGAGGATGGTTCTATACTACCGACTATGTGGATATGGCCGTAAAGGATATTAAGAAATACTACGTAAGCGATCAGCCAAATAAGAAGATGAAAGCATATTTGGCAGAGCGCGGTATACCAGAGTCCAATTTACCACCAATGGTATATTTAGAGGAGTATGATGATGCCGGTATGGTATCACCGGAACTAAAGAATAATTTGCCTTCTGAAACTTCTAAAACGTTGAAGGAATTTATGATGGATAATATGACGGCCGCTGAAAGAGCAGCTATAAAAGAGCCTAAGTATTTTTACGAAGTAACGTACAACAGTCCGGGTGGTTTACCAATGCCTTTAATTGTTGAGTATACATATGAGGACGGATCGGTTAAGAATGTAACCTATCCGCCAGAAATCTGGAGAAAGAACAGCAAAGAGGTAAGTATGGTGATTTCATCTACATCTGAGCTAAAAGGAATTCAGATAGACCCCAAAATGGAAACTGCTGATATTGATACAACTAACAATAGTTGGCCAAAGAAAGAGCAGGAAAGTGATTTCGATAAAATGAAAGAAGGAATCAAAGGAGAATAATTAACAAAACATTTATTGAAAAAAGCCTCGTATAACTACGGGGCTTTTTTAATTTCGATACTAAACTTGTTTATATTTGTAGTATGATTGCTATGTATTCATTATTTATTAGTGGCGCGGAAATTTTCTTCATTATGTTTATCGTAGTGATGGTTTTTGGTGCCGACAAAATTCCTGGTATTGCCAAGGGCTTGGGCAAAGGTATGCGCCAGCTAAAAGATGCTACTGAAGATATTAAACAAGAAATTCAAAAAAGTGCCGACAAACAAGGTATAGATACAAGTTTTGTGACCGATATTAAAAAGGATATTGATGACATGAAACAAGATATTAGTTCCGGTTTAGGTACTGACGTTAAAAAGCAAATAAATGACGTCACTAAAAATATCAATGAAGTAACCGGTACGATCAAGAGAAAATAAGCGCTTATGCTAGATAAGATCTTACAATGGGATCGAGATGCCTTTGTCTATCTTAACAGTCTAGGTATAGAACAGTACGATGCTTTTTGGTCTACCGTTACCAAATTTCCACCTTGGATTCCACTCTTTGCATTGATCATTACACTTTTCTTTATAAAATTCCCAAAGAAAGAAGCTATAACAATGATTTTGACCATATTGATTATGGCAGCTTTTGTGGCTACGGTCACTGACCTGACAAAGCATGTGGTAGCCCGCTTAAGACCTAATAATGACGAAGAGCTAAATACGTTGATCCGTATTTTACGGAGTCCGTCCGGGTTCAGCTTTTTTTCGGGCCATGCCTCATCTTCCTTTTCTATAATCACGTTGACCGTTCTTTTTTTAAGGCGAGAATTTAAATGGGTGTATTTATTTTATATCTGGCCTATACTATTTGCTATGAGTAGGGTGTATGTTGGGGTGCACTTTCCTATAGATTTAATGGTAGGTGCTTTGGTAGGTATATGCTCTGCTTGGTTGTTCTACAAGTTATACGGTTTACTTATTTTACCCTACTTAGGGTCAGTCCGTCACGAATAGGCAGCAATACCGTCTCTAATTGTGGATGATCACTTAGTTTTTTATTATAGTCCAACAATACTTTTGTGGTCACATCTTTTGGGTTCAAAGGCTCAACCACTTTACCTGACCACAATACATTATCTGAAAGTATCACAGAGCCAGATTTGGTTTTGGGTAGTACAACATCTAAATACTTATCGTATTGCTTTTTCTCCGCATCAATAAAAATAAGGTCAAAGGTGATATCCATTTTAGGGATAATGTCCAAAGCATTACCTACATGTTGTATGATCTGATTACCATAATCACTTCGATCAAAAAAAGTACGCTGAATTTGTTCTAGTTCTGCATTGACATCAATAGTATGTAATTGTCCGTTTTTTTGTAATCCTTCCGCAAGACATAAAGCGGAATAACCGGTATACGTGCCAATTTCTAGAATGTTGGCAGGATGTATCAATTTAGAAAGTAAACTTAAAACACGACCTTGAAAATGCCCCGTTAGCATACGGGGCTGTATAACCTTTAAATGCGTTTCTCGGGTAAGTTCTTGTAACAACTTAGGTTCTGGCTGTGAATGGTCCGCTAAGTAATTTTCTAAAAGTGGCGATAAAAAATGCATGCGTTTCTTTTTGCAAAAATAGGGTTTTAAGCCTTATTTTAATGGACTCAAATTAGCATAACCATGAACAATGAAATTACCCTTAGGGAAGCCCTAAAAAATGATGTGCCTGTACTATTGCAATATGAGCAAGAAGTGGTCAAGGCAGAACGCCCAATGGATCCAACTATTAGAAATAATGATGTGCAATACTATGATTTAGATGCATTGATAGAAAACCCAAGAGCTACCCTTATGGTTGCTTGTGACGGAGATAAAATTGTGGCAACGGGTTATGCATTGGAAAAACAGGCAAGACCTTACTTGGATCATGAGACCTATGCTTATTTGGGTTTTATGTATACCGATCCGGAATATAGGGGCAGGGGAATTAACGGTAAAATTGTGGAAGCCTTACAGCATTGGGCCATGAATATTGGGCTTACGGAAATAAGGTTGCATGTATATGAGGAAAATGAACCTGCTATTAAAGCCTATGAAAAAAAAGGGTTTAAAAGACACATGATCGAAATGCGATTAAGAACAGAATCTTAAAATGCTATTATTGCATGGAGCTTATAATATTATAGGCTTATGTTTACCTTTATACAAAATTAGCTATGGAGTTTAAAAATACGTTGCAGTTTGCACAATCATTAGATGCAAAAGACAATTTGAATATATATAGAGATGAATTTATTTTTCCTAAAATTAATGGGAAGGAGGTCATCTATTTTACCGGTAATTCTTTAGGATTACAGCCAAAAAGAACCAAATCGTTTGTAGATGAGGTCATGAAAGATTGGGCGGAACTTGCCGTTGAAGGTCATTTTTATGCAGAAAAACCTTGGTGGGACTATCATGAGCGCCTAGCTGAGCCCTTGGCAAAAGTAGTGGGGGCGTTGCCTGAAGAAATATCGGTAATGAATACGCTTACGGTGAATCTTCATTTATTGATGGTCTCTTTTTACAACCCCACTCAAAAGAGATTTAAGATTCTTTGTGAAGAAAAAGCATTTCCTAGTGATCAATACATGTTTCAAAGTCAAGTTCGTTTTCATGGGCTAGACCCGGATGAAACTATTGTAGAGATTAAAAAGAGAGAAGGGGAGCATCATTGGAGAACAGAAGATATACTGGCAAAAATTGAAGAGTTGGGAGATGAACTAGCACTTGTTTTAATTGGCGGAGTAAATTATTACAATGGTCAAGTAATGGATATGGAAGCTATTACCAAAGCAGGAAAAGCAGTTGGTGCCAATGTGGGTTGGGACCTAGCACATGCCGTTGGTAATGTAGAATTGAAACTGCATGAATGGGATGCCGATTTTGCATCATGGTGTAGTTATAAATATATGAATAGCGGACCAGGAAATGCTTCTGGAATTTTCGTGAATAAAAAACACCTGAATAAAAAAGATATTCAGCGTTTTGAAGGATGGTGGGGAACCAAAAAGGAAACCCGTTTTTTAATGAAGCCAGAGTTTGAACCTATGGAAAATGCCGATGCCTGGCAAATAAGCAATGTACCTGTGCTATCGGTTGCGCCCTATTTGGCTTCATTGACCATGTTTGAAGAAGTTGGTATGCATAAATTGATTGATAAGAGAAAATTAATTGTTTCCTATCTAGAGTTTATTCTACATGAAATAGATAAAGAGGTAGATAGCACTTTTGAAATCATAACTCCGGCAGATAGAGGCTGTCAGCTTTCTGTGTTCTTACATGGACAGGGCAAGGCGTTGTTTAATTATTTGATGGAAAATGGGGTGGTGACAGATTGGCGAGAGCCCAATGTAATTCGTTTAGCACCGGCTCCTTTCTATTCTACGTTTGAAGATATGTACCGTTTTGGGCAGATATTAAAAGAAGGAGTACTTGCCAATTAAAATTTTGTAGAATTTAGAATATAGAAAAGAGAGAAAAGAAAATAGAAAGGTATTTTTTCAATTTTAACCAACAACCAACAACCAACAACCAACAACCAACAACCAACACCTGTGCTGAGCGTAGCCGAAGTAACCAATAACTAACATCTGACAACCAAGTGAAGTCATTACGATTAATTTTAGGGAAAGCACGTTATTTTGGTCCGTCATGGGTATTTGCAAGTATCAACATACTATTTGGAACATGGGCCATTTATATACCCACGGTCAAAGAGACTTTGCATATTAGTAAGTCTGAGCTGGGTATAGCTATTTTCTTTTTGGCACTAGGTGTATTCACGGTTTTTCCGTTTGCCTCAGGTATTATCAATAGGGTAGGGGTTGGTAAAAGCACATTTTACGGGGTGTTGGCGAGTTGTGTTGCTGCCATGCTGCCACTACTGGCACCCAGTTATTATATGTTAATGGCAGCCTTGTTTCTTTTTGGGGCTTCTAATGGTATCACGGATATTGCTATGAATACCTTGGTAACGGAAATAGAGAAAAAGGATAAGGTAAAGTTTATGGCAGCATCTCATGGTTTTTTTAGTCTAGGTGGTGTTTTGGCAGGTTTGGGTAGTTTTTTAATTGGTCCGTTGTCAAATCCCGTACTACACATGTTCATTGCCGTGTTACTCGTTTTGGTGGTCAATTTTAAATTTAGGAAACAATATTTTACGGAAGTAGCCGAAGAAATAGAAAATGAACCCTTTAGTTTTGGTTTGTTAAAACCGTTAATGCTATTAGGTCTTATTTCTTTTTTGGCCATGGGTAGTGAAGGTGCTATCGTAGATTGGAGCGGACTATATTTAAAGGAAATTGCGTTAGCGCCAGAAACTTTATGGGGATTGGGATTTTTAGGGTTTCAAATCACCATGACCTTAGGAAGGTTTTTAGGGGATGGGATCAGTGATAAAATTGGATCGGTCAAGATAGTTGCCGTAGGAGCAATTTTAGCAATTGCAGGATACTTTTTAGTATTGACAACAAATACTTACTTAAGTATTATCGGTTTTGCGTTAAACGGATTGGGATTTTCTGTCATGGTACCTGAAGTTTTTAGAATAGGGGGGAATGTAAAAGGAATAGATTCTTCTAAAGGCATTGCCTTTATTGCAGGTTCAGGATATGCCGGCTTTTTGTGTGCCCCACCAATTTTAGGTTTTCTAGCAGAGAATTATAGTTTGACCAGAAGCTTCGTGGTACTTTTGGCTTGTGGATTCCTAATTCTATTATTTACATTTTTATTAAAGAAAAAGAAAGCTTAGGTCAGTTTTTGATATTGCTTCTTACTTTAAATTCATTATTGGGATCTTGTACTTTTTCAATAAAATCCAGCATTTCTTCTGTTAGCAATAATTGATTTTGAGCATTCCAATAACGCTGATCGTACGGGTATTTTATTTTGAATAGATCTTTAGAAGTGCTCACATTTTTCTTGACGGGAAAGTCGCCCTCATGGTCAGATGTAGTCAATATAAAAGATACATCATAAAAAGAGGTGTAGGAATTTTTATCATCTGTCACCTCTACCTTTACATCATATTTTGCCGTGGCTATGTAATATTTGTTTGTATTTGAAGATTTGGAAAGTGACATTTCTTTTTCAACGGAGACCGTTCTAAATCTAATATTGCCATCCTTTTTATAAGGATTGTCTTTATTGTTAATGGCCATGTAAATTCTTTCAATAGCATGGTCATTATTGTTGATAATATAATGGCCATTTACTTCTTCATTTTCAATTTCTGGTTTGGTCTGAAAACTTAAATTGGTCTTACTGCCATTATTAAAAGTAGCTTCGGTCAAATCAAAAGCATCTCCAGTAGCGTTCATAGGGGTGAAATTCATGAATAATTGGTAAAAGGTTTCGAAAATGAAGTATACTTCATTTTCATCTTTCACTAATCCAACTTTACGCATATTGGTCAACTCTACCTTAAAGTCTTTCTTATCGGGGTCAATTTCTTTTGTATATAATAGCGTTCTTCTTTCCAGTTTACCTTGCAAGTCTTGAATTCTGGTAATTTCACCATTATATCTTAAAACACCTCTCAACAGAAATTTCTCTTTATATGGATAAATAGGGTAATTAGATCTAATAGAATCCCCAACTTTTTGCCATAGGGTTTTTTCATTCGTAACCGTAACTTCATTAAGCTCCAATACACTTTTGTTGAGGAAAATGGTATCCTTTACTTTTTGAAAAGTAGTAGTTAATTTATCATAACCAACCCTGTAAATTATAATGGAATCAAATAGTGATGAAAATTGAAACCGACCATCTTCATTGGAAATAGTATGATCTTTAGAATTATAGACACCGACAAATTCAAGAGGAACATTGTCGGCACCATCTACTATTACAGCATCTATAGTCTGTTGTGAAAATCCAATAAATGAAAGTAGAAAAAACAGAAAGAATGATGGTCTCATGGATTAGTTGTTAAGATTGAAACGTATCAAACTTTGTACCATATTATTTCACCTCTACCCCGGAAAAATAAAGTGAGAAATCAGCATCCGGTCTATTGTGCATCATGCTTATGTGTAACCCGTTTAGGTTTTTATAGTCTTCCCAAGTGGTTACCATATTAGGTTCAGACTGGTTTTCCTTTCTGTATACCCATTCTTTAATAATATAATCATCTCCAAAATAATAGTCGTAGGCATCGCCAGGTGTGTAGCCACCTTCATTATTATAAACTGTGGTTAATTTATGCATGGTAGCTTTGCTGATCGGTGCTTCTACATTTTCTGTGTGCTTGTGGGTGAAACTTTTTTGATCCCATACCAATTGATATGGTGCCAATAGCCAAAACTTATCATTTACAAATCCGCCATCGGTGGCCGTCATGGTACTATCTACAGATTTTCTGTTGTAAGAGATGGTGTCTTGTCTTGTCATCATGGTTACATCGTTAGAACCCGTTTCCCATAACCAAGTACGTTCAAAGTGTTCATCTTCACGATCTACATTAAAAGTAAATTTTATACGCTCTACATCTTTCCAGTGTTCAAAACCGTTGGCATTGGCTATTTTTTCAAGAACGGTCAATTCCTTATCTTCGGCAACGACAACTTTAGATTTTTTTTGGTCGGTTTTACATCCTGTAAATACGCTTGAAACAAGAATGGAAAGAAGAATTAATTTTTTCATTTTTCTGTAGATTTTCAAGTAAATATATCAATTACAGTATCTTTAACCTACTTTTATTTTTTTGTAAACATAATTATTAGGGTGACTTTTCTTAAGAAGCTTTGTTTTATAATCATTGGAAACCAGTTTGGAAATAAAACGGTTTCTAAAGGCGCACATGAAAAACTTACCGATAATGAGTTGATCGAGAGAATTGTTGCCAATAACGATTCTTTATTATTTGGAGAATTATATGATCGGTACTCTCAATTGGTCTATAATAAGTGTTTAGGATTTTCAAAGTCTAACAAAGAAGCTGAAGATTTAACCCAAGATATTTTTTTAATGTTATTTGTTAAGTTGGGTTCGTTCAAGGGAAATTCAAAATTCTCTACTTGGCTCTACTCTTTCACTTATAATTTTTGTGTCAATTACGTGAACAGAAATAAGGAAAGAAAAATAAATGATAACTCAATTAAATATGATACTCAAGAAGATATACCTGTTGATGTAACCGATGATTTACTATTGCAAATGCAGGTAGATAAGCTAAAAAAGGCTTTGGAACTAATTGCGCCAGAAGATAAATCTCTATTATTATTGAAATATCAAGATGGAGCATCAATAAAAGAATTGGAAAATATCTTAGATTTAAAACCGAGTGCGATAAAAATGAGGCTCAAAAGGGCAAAAGCGAAAGTAACGGAAATGTATAAAACCCTACCTTAATGCTAGAACAGGACAATAATCCATTTAAAAATTTACAAGGGGATCTTAAAGATGTTCCACCAGAACTACGTAAAAAAGTTATGGATGATGTCGCTGCGGCTAAATTGGTGATGGAATTGACCAATCTATTTACGGGTAATTTTGCCTCTATTATTGAGGGCATGTTAAAAACGAATTCAAAACCTAACCAGAAATAATAGTAGTAGACCAGATATGGAAACAGTAGATAAGTGGAAAGACCTAACATTTGAATCTTTAAGTAATATTTTTAAAGATATAGCGGCAGCGTTACCAGGTATTTTCGGGGCCTTTATAGTAATTGTATTTGGGTGGATCATAATAAAAATTACCACCCTGGTATTAAGAAAGATATTTAAGGTCATTAAGTTGAGCAGTATTTCTGAAAAAATAAATGACGCTAAACTTTTTGGTGATGCCGATATTAAGATAGATCTATCTAAAATCATTGTAACCTTTGTAAAAGTGCTGCTTTGGTTGGTGTTTATAATTGTGGCCTCAGATATTATGGGCTTGACCATTATTTCTACAGAAATTGCCAATTTACTACGTTACCTGCCTATTTTGTTGTCTGCTATGGTCATTTTCATGATAGGATTGTTCTTGGCCAAAACGATCAAAGAGACCATTATTAAGGTTTTTGATTCTATTGGTCTAGGTGGTGGAAAAATTCTTGGAAATGTTTTGTTCTACCTCATTATAATTTTTGTGAGTATAACAGCGTTAAACCAAGCAGGTATAGACACACAGATCATAACCAATAACTTTACCATTGTTCTGGGAGCTTTTTTGTTGGCGATCTCTTTGGCCTTAGGTTTAGGGTCTAGAGAAATAGTTGGTGATCTTTTGAGAACTTTTTATTCTAGAAAAATTTATGCAGTAGGAGATAAGGTTAAAATAGGCGATTTGCAAGGTACAGTGGTTGGTATAGATAATATAGCAATGGTATTAAAGACAAAAACCGGCAAAGTGGTTATCCCTATTAAGAAGGTAGTGGAAAAAACGGTGGAAGTAGAAGAGATTACGGCACCAAAAGAGTAATTGTAATATAAGTTGAAAAGAATTGGACGTTAATTAGGAGAAGGATTGCCTCTTCTGTTTATGATTTAATTCATTAATTTTGTTAGAGATAAATAAACTTAAAATATGAGTTCTAAAAAAGGAAAAATTCAGGAAGCCATAGATGAGAAATTGCTGGAGGAAAGAAAAGTCTTCTTATGGGGTATGGTTGATGACGATTCTGCAAAACATGTAATTGATAGGTTGTTATACTTGGATATGCAGAACAATAAAGAAATTCAATTATATATTAATAGTCCTGGAGGTTATGTAACTTCTGGTTTTGCAATGTATGACACTATAAAGTCATTAAAGAGTCCTGTTTCTACTATTTGTAGCGGTCTGGCAGCCTCTATGGGGTCTATATTATTGTCTGTTGGTAAAAAGGGTAGAAGGTTTATTCAGCCACACGCACAAGTAATGATTCACCAGCCAAGTGGTGGTGCAAGAGGGCAAGCTTCCAATATTGAAATTCAGGCAAGGGAAATTATTAAGACCAAAGAGTTAAGTGCCCAGATTTTGGCGGATAACTGTGGTCAAGACTTTGATAAAGTCTTAAAAGATTTTGATAGAGATTATTGGATGAATGCAGAGGAGTCTATTAAATACGGTATCGTAGACGGTATTTTAGAATAGGTAGCTACTTATTATAAAAAGCAAAAGTCCTTTACAAAATTGTAAAGGACTTTTTTTATGGTTGGTCGTTATTTGGTGATAATTTTATATACTTATTTTGAGGCAACTATGCCTTTTTTAATCTGTAAAATAGGGAATTCTGTTCTTCTATTTAGTTCCAGTTCCTCTGCAGAACAGTCTTGTTTACTTGTACAATGGTTGATAGGTACTCGCTTGCCAAACCCTTTGTATGAAACAATTCTATCTTTAGAAACACCGTTCTCAATTAAATATTCGTAGGTAGATTTTGCCCTACTTTCAGAAAGATCATCATTGTAGGCATGACTACCAACCGGATCTGTATGTGCCTCTAGTTTAATGATCATATCTGGGTAGGTAATGTTCATTACCTTAATTACCTTATTTAGCTCCGCAGCAGCATCGGGTCTAATATCACTTTTGTTGAAATCAAAGTATATTTTATTAAGTCCCGCCAATACTTTAAGGTCTAATACAGGCTCAAGAACAATATCTTGCCTCATAAGCTTTTGTGCCTTTGGGGTAGAAGAGGTGTTAAAGAAAACATTTTTATGTGGGTGGGTTTTTCTCACCGCCTCGATCATGTAAGTAGTTTTTCTGTTCACCGGAAATCTATAGTACCCATTTTCATCTGTTGTAGTCTGCGCCACCAGCGTGTTGGTAATTTGATCAAATAATTTGACCGTTACACTATCCAGCATTTGATTATTGACACCATCAACAACATAACCTTCTACATCTAAGGCAGGGGTAAATTTAAACTTGTAAATATCATCACTACCAACGCCACCTTCTCTGTTAGAGCTTACATAACCATCTAAACCGTTAGGTAGCCCATAGTATGCAAAATCATCGCTTGAACTGTTTATAGGAGTACCTAAATTAATAATGTCAATAACTTCACCATCCTCATTTGATATGGTAGAAAAGACATCTAATTGGCCAAAACCAACATGACCATCTGAACTAAAGAATAATTTACCCTCTTCGTTTATGAACGGAAACATTTCGTTTCCTTCCGTATTAACAATGGGTCCGGCGTTGATCGGCGTTTGTATACCTCCACGTTCATGAATTTCTGCGTAATAGATATCTGTACCACCGTAACCGCCAGGTCTATCAGAGGCAAAATATATTCGGGTCCTAGATTGGTTAACAGATGGGTGACCGGTTGAATAGTAGTCGCTGTTCATTCTAAGATTACTATTTTCTACCCATTTGCCATCTACAAATTTGGCGCTATATATTTTTAGGTTGATTTCGTTTGATACACCGTAACCAGCTTTTTTATCATAAAAATTATTTCTGGTAAAATACATGATGGTATCGTTCTTATAATCTGTAGAAAAAGCTACGGAACTTTCATGAAATTTTGTGTTGATATCTCCTTTTAAACGTATAGGTTCAGACATAGGATTGTCCTCTTGCACAGCAAAAAGATCTAACCAAGGCTCATCGTTCCAGCCATAAGTTTCACCGGTTACCACGTCTCGTCTAGAAGAGGCAAAATAGATGTTTCCTAAAAACCGAAACGCGCCAAAATCACTATCTGTAGAATTAAATGATACAGGTTCAACCTCATATCGTTGTCTACTGTTGAAGACTACCGATGCCAGGTTACCATCTTTTAAGAATCGTTTTACACGAGAATCGTTCTTATTATACTTTTTGTACTTTTTCAACCAAGTTTCAGATTCATCCAAATCTCCATTGGCATAAAGTGCCATGGCATATTTAAAATAATAATCTGTAGGAAGGGTGGCATTGTTGATTACAGCCTTAAAATGCGGAATAGATTTTTTATAATCACGGATTAATAGGTAGCATTCAGCTAATTGCTGGTGTGCATATTCCGCATTAAAATCTGTTTCCACCATTCTTTCATATTCAGGTATTGCTAAAGAATAGGAAAATTTACTAAAGTAATAATCAGCTTTTTTTTGCGATGCTATTTGCGCAATGGTAAATTGCCCTACTAGAAATAGTAGCGTTAAAAGCACCAAATTTTTATAATTTTTCATCGTATCGATTTTAAATTATTAGAAATATCTGGGGGATTTTACCGGACCTAATACTTTTTTGGCAAGTTCAAATATCAAAATTATTTCATGTGTACCGCCAGTATAAGGTCTTACCGATGATGTCGGTAGATCATAGGCATAACCAATTCTAAAATCTCTAGAAACTTGGTAATCCATCATTGCACCAAAGTTAGATGCATCGTTCACTCTATATGAGGTACCTACCCAAAATTTTTCATTGAACAAAAAGTTAATGGTAAAATCATAGGTTGCCGGGGCACCATTTGTAAATTTTGTAATTATGGTAGGTTTAAAAATAGTTGTTTCAGACAGGTCAAAAACCAGACCACCAATGGCATAATAGCTATTACGTTCTATAGCTTCAAATTCGCCTTCGTTCAAATCTGTATTTAAAATTCTTGGAGATGAAATACCGGCATACCATCTGTTTGAGCCAATATAAAAGCCAGCACCAAAATTAGGATTGATACTGTTGAAGTTGGCATTGAAGAATTGATCGTTGGGATCAGGATTTTCTAGGTTATAACTTGTGAACCCGCCCTTTAGTCCAAAACGCATTTTTACTTGCTGACTTACTGGAACGGTATATGAGAAATCACCATAAAAATAGTTGGTGCTTTCAAAACCTAAACGGTCATTGATGTATGATACGCCAATACCGATCTTTTCATTTTTTAATGGAGAATGAACGGATAGGGTACTGGTACGTGGGTTACCTTCTAATCCTGCCCATTGGTTTCTATGTAATATTGTAGCGTTCAACGTTTCTCTACTACCTGCGTATGCCGGGTTAACAGAAATGGTGTTGTACATGTACTGTGTAAATTGAGGTAACTGCTGTGCACTTACAAATACACCGGTAAATAGTAAAATGGCTAAAAAGAGATTAGCTTTTTTCATGGTTATGTTTGGGTTTAGCTTTTTACGGCTATATGTTAATGAATAAGTAGGTTAATCTTATTTAAACAAATTTAAACGCTGTTCTTATGTATAGAAAAATTAACGGTTGACTCTCCTTATTATTCGTTCTTATACCGTATTTTCGTTTAATTGATGATTTTATCGGTTAAATGAAATATGTGCTATAATAGGCTTAAAAAGAGCGTTTTATGTTAGTGTTCTAATGGGGGAAAGGAAAATAGGCACCTCGTCTTTTTTAAGATGAGGTGCTGTAAATAATGTATTTTAATATTAGTTGGTACCTAGGTAAATGTACCCGTTGAACGGTTCTAGAATAGTACCTGTTTCAATATCGGTTGCGGTAATAATATAGTAATACGTACCTGTTGGTAACATACCGGATTGACCGAATGAACCATTAGGAGACTCACCGCCCCAATCATTTTGGTAGTCTTTGACCTCTGCAACTTTTGTACCCCAACGGTTAAAAATGATGACATCAAAACTAAAGGCACAGTACTCAACACCCGTAATTTCAAAATAATCATTAACTCCGTCACCATTTGCGGTAACCGCTTTAGAGATGATAATATCACCTCTACCACATGGTACACATTCAGTATCTACAATTACTGTAAAGTCAACATAGTATTTACAAGTACCCTCTGTAGAGCTATAGGCAATTTTATATTCACCTGGCTCATGGTTCATAGGATCAAAAATGTTTTCCTCAAGAACAACATCACCTTCAAGAATCATGAATATACCGTTACTGTCAAAATCTGCAGGTAGGTAATTCAATAGGTCAATTGGCTCTTCTTCTATACAAATGTTAATTGTAATTTCCTGTAATTGAGGTTGTAATACGAAAATTATTTGCTCAAATAAGGCAGTGTTGCCACAAGAGTCCGTTACGTTCCAAGATCTTATGATCATATAATCGTCAGAGTCATCAGCTTGTTGCGTTTCTTCATTGAAAACAACTTCAAAATTACCGCAACCACCTGTAAAGGTCATTTCTGGTGCTTCTGGAATTTCGTCGCCACAGATAATAGTAATTTCTTCTTCATAAGGCTGGCTCATGATAGGACCAGTTGGCTCAATAGTAATTACTTGGGTATGTTCTGTTGAATTACCGGCACAATCCGTAGCGGTCCAAGTTCTAGTTACGGTATAACCAACTGCACAGTTTTCATCATTGGTAATAGTTTCTTCAAAAACCACTTCAATGTTAGGGTCACAAGAATCTGTAGCTGTCAATATAGATGCATCTGGCACCATATTACATTCAACGGTCATATCTAACGGTAGCGCTTCATTGAAAGTTGGGGCTACTGTATCTTCAATAGTAATTACTTGTGTATGTGTACGAACATTACCTACGCAATCAGTAATAGTCCATGTTCTGGTAATGGTATATTCCGTTGCACACTCATCATCTTGACCTTCCACTAATTCATCATAATCAACTGTTATGGCACAAGTGCTATCAGAAGTTATTACAAATGCATCTGGGATCGTATCACAAGCTTCAATGGTCTCATCGGTTGGCCAGCCTTCATTACCATCATTATCTATGATGGTCACCGTAGCAATATTATCTGATAATATACCAACTATTGGACTAGATATATTTTCAAGAATGACATTGAAAGTTTCTGGGTCTTCAATAATAATATCGTCAATAATAGGAATTACTATAGCTTGAGTATTATCGTTTGTGCCACCGAATGTCAATGTTTGGGTATTACGAGGTACACCTGTGTAATCGTTGGCATCCACTGCTGAACCATCTACCGTATAGAACTCAACAGTAAATTCATCTTGAACATTAGCATTAAGTACAACATTTAAGGTTACGGTACCTGCACCTTCGTTTACCTCAACCGAAGTAGTATCGAATTGTACTCCGTATAAAGAAGGATCGGCATCGTTATCAATAATGTTTACCGTAGCCGTATCATTGGCAAGAATACCTACGATAGGCGAAGAAATATCTTCAAGGATTACCTGGAAGTTCTCCGTAAACTCAATTAAGGTGTCATCTATAATAGGAATAACAATAGTCTGAGTATTTGAATTTGTTCCACCGAATGTCAATGTCTGGGTATCTTGAGGAACACCTGTATAATCGCTACCTTCTATAGTAGTCCCATCAACGGTATAATACTCTACCGTGAACTCGTCTTGAACATCTGCATTTAGTATGACATCAAGAGATACGGTACCTGCATCTTCGTTCACATCTATTGAAGTGATATCGAATTGTACTCCGTATAAAGAAGGATCGGCATCGTTATCAATAATGTTTACCGTAGCCGTATCATTGGCAAGAATACCTACGATAGGGGAAGAAATATCTTCAAGGATGACCTGGAAGTTCTCCGTAAACTCGATTAAGGTGTCATCTATAATAGGAATAACAATAGTCTGAGTATTTGAATTTGTTCCACCAAATGTCAAGGTCTGGGTATCTTGAGGAACACTTGTATAATCGCTACCTTCTATGGTAGTCCCATCAACGGTATAATACTCTACCGTGAACTCGTCTTGAACATCTGCATTTAGTATGACATCAAGAGATACGGTACCTGCATCCTCGTTCACGTCAATAGAAGTGATATCGAATTGTACTCCGTATAAGGAAGGATCGGCATCGTTATCAATAATGTTTACCGTAGCCGTATCATTGGCAAGAATACCTACGATAGGCGAAGAAATATCTTCAAGGATTACCTGGAAGTTCTCCGTAAACTCGATTAAGGTGTCATCTATAATAGGAATAACAATAGTCTGAGTATTTGAATTTGTTCCACCAAATGTCAATGTCTGGGTATCTTGAGGAACACCTGTATAATCGCTACCTTCTATGGTAGTCCCATCAACGGTATAATACTCTACCGTGAACTCGTCTTGAACATCTGCATTTAGTATGACATCAAGAGATACGGTACCTGCATCCTCGTTCACATCTATTGACGTGATATCGAATTGCACTCCGTATAAAGTAGGATCGGCATCGTTATCAGTGATGTTGATAGTACCTTGATTGTCATTAATAGTAATTAATGTGGTCGATAGATCAGAAAGGTCAACAAATAGACTTTCCGTAAACTCAATTAGTGTGTCGTCAATAATGCTTACGGTTATAGGGTGAACTTCACCATCTGTACCGCTAAAAGTCAATTGCCCTTTGTTATGAGTGTAATCTCCAGGTGATATCGCGGAATCATTATTTGTGCTAAAGTCTATGGTAAATCCGTCTTGAACGTTACCTGTCAATAATACATTGATCGTTGCAGTACCTGCAGCTTCATCTACCGTAATATTGTCATTCTCAAATGAGATACCTGTAACACCTGGTATATTATCGTTATCGGTGATATTGATATTACCTTGGTGATCATTTATGGCGATTAGTGTAGTAGAAAGGTTAGACAAGTCAATAAACAATCTTTCAGTTGCTTCAATTAAATTATCATCAATGATACTTACAGTAATTGGCTGTGTTTCTCCATCTGTACCGGCAAAGGTCAACTGACCGGCAATAGCAGTATAATCTCCAGGTTCAACCGCTGAATCATTGTTGGTAGTATAGTCTAAAGTAAATCCACCTTGTACATTACCCGTCAATAATACATTGATCGTAGCAGTACCGGCAGCTTCATCTACCGTAATATCATCATTTTCAAATGAGATACCTGTAACGCCGGGTATATTGTCATTATCTGTGATATTGATATTACCTTGATTGTCGTTTATACCGATCAACGTAGTAGAAAGGTTAGATAAATTGACTAATAGCGTTTCAGTAGCTTCAATGAAATTATCATCAATAATAGTAACCGTTATAGGTTGTAATTCGTCATCTGTACCAACGAAAGTAAGTTGACCGGAATTACTAGTATAATCACCAGGTTCAATTGCGGAACCATCGGCAGTGGCATAGTCAATAGTAAATCCGCCAGGTACATTTCCTGTCAATTGAACATTGATCGTTGCAGTACCAGCAGCTTCGTCTACGGTAATATTGTCGTTTTCAAAATCGATACCAGTAGTGCCAGGTATGTTATCATTATCTGTAATACTGATATTACCTTGGTGATCATTTATGGTGATTAGTGTAGTAGAAAGGTTAGACAAGTCAATAAACAATCTTTCAGTTGCTTCAATTAAATTATCATCTATGATACTTACGGTAATTGACTGTGTTTCGCCATCTGTCCCAACAAACGTTAATTGACCGGCAGTTGAGATGTAATCACCAGGAGCTTCCGCGGTGTCGTCATTAGTGGTATAATCTACCGTAAATCCGCCTTGAACATTACCTGTTAACAATACATTTATAGTTGCTGTGCCAGCAGCTTCATCAACTATAATATTATCATTTTCAAATGAGATTCCGGTGCCGGGCACATGGTCATTATCTGTAATGTTAATATTACCTTGATTGTCATTGATTGCAATCAATGTGGTAGATAAGTTTGACAGATCTACAAATAACCTTTCAGTAGCTTCAATGATGTTATCATCTATAATGCTTACCGTTACAGGATGGAATTCACCATCTGTACCTACAAAAGTTAATTGTCCTGCATTGGTAGTATAGTCACCTGGTTGTACTGCAGAATCATTGTTCGTAGTATAATCTAGGGT
Source organism: Maribacter dokdonensis DSW-8 (assembly GCF_001447995.1). NCBI lineage: Bacteria > Pseudomonadati > Bacteroidota > Flavobacteriia > Flavobacteriales > Flavobacteriaceae > Maribacter > Maribacter dokdonensis. The sequence continues at coordinate 23,155 of NZ_LDPE01000008.1, forward strand.
GAAACCACCTTGAACATTACCGGTAAGCAATACATTGATCGTTGCAGTGCCAGCGGCTTCATCAACTGTGATATCGTCATTTTGGAAAGAGATACCCGTAGTTCCTGGTATATTATCATTATCGGTGATATTGATGTTACCTTGATTGTCATTAATAACAATAAGGGATGTCGATAAATTTGAAAGGTCAACAAATAGTCTCTCGGTAGCCTCTATGATATTGTCATCGATTATGGTCACCGTAACTGGCTGAATTTCTCCATCTGTACCGGTGAAAGTCAATTGACCGTTTATAGGAGAATAATCTCCTGGTTGTATAGCAGTATCGTTGTTGGTTGTATAATCTACCGTAAATCCGCCAGGAACATTACCTGTTAATTGCACATTTATGGTTGCCGTACCTGCAGCTTCATCAACGGTAATATTGTCATTTTCAAATGCGATACCCGTAGTACCCGGTATATTATCGTTGTCGGTAATATTAATGTTTGCTTGATTGTCATTGATGGCAATCAAATTAGTAGATAGGTTAGATAGGTTAACAAATAATCTTTCTAACGTCTCAATAGCACTATCATCAATAATTGTAACGGTAATTGGCTGTAGCTCACCGTCAGTACCTAGAAAGGTCAATTGACCTGAACTTGTAGTATAATCATCTGGTTGAACAGCAGAGTCGTCACTGGTAGTATAATCCAATGTAAAACCACCTTGTACGTTACCGGTTAAGAGTACATTTACGGTAACCGTACCAACAGCTTCATCTACGGTAATATCATCATTTTGAAAAGAGATACCCGTGGTTCCAGGAATGTTGTCATTATCGGTAATATTGATATTCCCCTGGTTGTCATTGATAGCAATTAAGGTTGTAGATAAGTTAGATAGGTCTACGAACAGTCTTTCAGTAGCTTCAATGATGTTGTCATCTATGATGTTGACCGTTACAGGGTGAATTTCTCCGTTGGTGCCGGTAAAAGTTAATTGACCAGAAGTTGAGGTATAATCACCAGGTTCAATGGCAGAATCATTGTTGGTGGTATAGTCTACCGTAAAGCCGCCTTGAACATTACCTGTCAATAGAACGTTTATAGTGGCTGTACCAGCATCTTCATCTACGGTAATATCGTCATTTTCAAATGAAATACCGGTAGTTCCAGGTATGTTGTCATTATCGGTAATATTTATATTCCCTTGACTGTCATTAATGGCAATTAAGGTTGTAGATAAGTTAGATAAGTCTACAAACAATCTTTCTGTAGTCTCAATAATATTGTCGTCAATAATAGCAACTGTAATTGGTTGTAGTTCACCGTTAGTACCGGCAAAGGTCAATTGACCTGAACTTGTAGTATAATCCCCTGGTTGAAAGGCAGAGTCATCATTAGTAGTATAATCTATAGTAAAACCGCCTTGAACATTACCTGTTAACAGTACATTTATTGTAGCTGTACCATCAGCTTCATTAACAGTGATATCGTCATTTTGGAATGAAATACCCGTACCGGCGCCACCATCATTATCGGTAATATTGATAACTCCCTGGTTGTCATTTATTGCAATTAATGAAGTTGAAAGGTTTGAAAGGTCTACAAATAAACTTTCAGTTACCTCTATAAGTGAGTCATCATTAATGGTAACGGTTATGGACTGGGTTTCACCATCTGTACCGGTAAAGGTCAATTGCCCCGAGTTAGTAATATAATCACCAGGTTGGGTGGCCGTATTATCATTGGTTGTAAAGTCTAAGGTAAATCCGCCTTGAACATTACCTGTTAATAAAACATTAATGGTGGCAGTACCTGCAGCTTCATCTACGGTAATATTGTCGTTTTCAAATGAAATACCCGTAGTGCCCGGTATATTATCGTTGTCGTTAATGGTACCAATAGCAGAATTAGTTGGCTGTTGATCTAAGAACCCAACATTAATATTAGATTGAATATTGGATAATGTTATAGTGAAATCTTCCGACGGTTCAATTATGCTATCGTCTATGATCGGTACGTCTATATTAACTGAATTTGTAGTACTGTTGAATGAAATTGTACCTGTAGAAGACGTGTAATCACCTGGTTCAATAGCGGTGTCGTTTCCTGTTGCGTAATCAACGGTAACTGTTTCTCCAGGAGTAATATTACCTGTGAAGGTAGCTGTGAATCTCGCAAAAGTGTTAGTACCTTCTGTAACAATAACATTATCATTGGCAAAAGAAACACCTGTACTACCAGGTACATTATCATTATCGGTGATACTTACAATACCCTCATTATCATTAATGGTAGGTGTATTTGTACCATTTGTAAGTTGAACAAAGAACTGCTCGGTAGTTTCTATAATTGTATCATCATTAATTGTAATGGTAACCGATCTTGTTTCGTTATTGGTACCGGCAAAAGAAACGGTATTCGATGCAGAAACATAGTCTTCAGATTCAACCGCGGTATCATCTGCGGTAGTATAGTTTACCGTGAATCCGCCAGAAACAGTACCGGTATGTGTAATTTCAAGAACAGCCGTACCAGCATCTTCATTAACGGTAACGTCGTTAATTCTAAGACCTATAGGATCACCATTTTCACTAACATAAATGTATTGTGTATGGCTTGTGCTATTACCTGCACAATCGTTAGTTGTCCAAGTTCTAATAATCGTGTAATTTGTGCTTGTATTATCGCCATCATAAGTTTCGTTGAATGTCACTGTAGAGTTAGAGTCACAATTGTCATTAGCAGAAAGTATCGGTGCCGTAGGTATATTGTCATGAGCAGCATAAGAATCTTGTGGTAAAGTTTCATTAAAAGTAGGCGCCTCATTATCTTCAATAGTGATAACCTGGGTAAAAGTTTCACTTACTCTACCACAAGCATCTGTAAATGTCCAAGTATTGGTATACGTACCTTCAGTAGGACAAGCTCCAGATTGTACAAAACTACCTGCTGTTTTATTCAAAGTAAAATCACAAGAAGCCGTTGCAGGTACCAAAGAATTGGCATTGTTAAGTGCTGCAATATTATCACAGGCAATAGTTCTGTCCAATGCATTAGGAGCCGTTGACCAATTTACCTGTGGGGGTTGTTGTACATCTATGATTGTTGGGGTATGTGTACCTATTCCACAAGAATCTGTAGAAGATGAACTGTTAGTGGTAATAGGGTCACCACTAATTACTCCACTATACGTAGCCGTTGCCTGTAATTCAAAACTAGCAACACAGGCGGTTTCCAAAAAGTAACAAGCTTCTATAATTTCAATATCGAAATCAATATCATAATTATCACCCATATTGGTAGTACCATTTTGAGCCGTAAAGGTCAATGTTTTAGTAGACGGGTCATAAGAATGGGTAATTCCTGAAGGTAAAGTTCCTACCCCGGAAAAATCTGCTTCAGCAGGAAGAACCGTGGTAATAACAAGATCTTGAATATCGTCATTACCAATATTGGTAACGTTTAAAGTCAAGGGTACAATATCACTAGCATTAAAAGGACCACTGGTATTTGTATTTAAACTTAAGGCCCCTAGACTAGGTTTGTAAACATCTACACTTAATCCCATTAAATATAGACCGTAAGACTCTTGATCTGTAGTAATTTTAAATCGGGCAAAAGTTTGATCGTTATCAATATATCTATTGGCCGTATTGGCTAATGGAAATACGGTAGCATCAAAACCTAAGGTATTGGTACTAGCGGCATTTCTGTCCACGTAATTCAGACCGTCAATGGTAATACGACTGTTAAAGAAGTTGTCTTCATCTCTTAACGTAGTCGATAATTTTGACCAGTTATTAGAAGTATCAAATATTAATAGTTGGTCACCTGAAAGATCACGGTCACCTTCTAACGCACCTAACATTACATTGGCATTGATATTACCGTTAGGTATGGTTTCAAAGCCGCTAAAGTTAAATTCTGTTTCACCCGCACCATTAGATGCAAAGGTGTGCACATAACCATCATAAAGGGTAATGTTTTTAGGGTCTAATGATACGTTTTCATAAACGAATACAATTTGCCATCCACCAGAGGTTCCGGTCACATTTGCAATACCGTGAGAACGTAAATCCATTTCGGTAGCCTTTACGTTACCTACTTGATAGGTTCCAAAAGGGGTAGAAAGAGCATTGATGTCATCGGTAATATCCTTTATACATACATACGGGTCATTTTGAAAATGATCATCACGACCTCTATAAATTACCTCATCTGCAGAAACTGTTGTATATGAAGATTGGCCTGGTAGCATTAATTTAACCTGGTTGTAATTCCAAGAAGGTTCTGTAGCACCACCACCAGTAGTACCATCGTATTCTTTATCTGCGGCAGCCCAATATAGATAAGCTTTTTTAATATTTAAACAGCTCAACGAAGGCTCTGGGTTTGCTAAGTTCGCATTGGTAGAGTTGAACGTTGTTGGGTCTGAGTCTATATCTACAAAAACGTTGTTGTTGAAATCATGGTTACCATCTTCTCCATTGTAATTTCCTGTTGCATTTCTTGAAAGTACATTGTTGGCGATCATGGTAAAGTCTCCGTTGATACTTCCGGAATAGCGAATTTCAAAATCTTTTTTAAGGTTGGTGTCGTTTACAAATATGTTAACAACAGCTTCATCTTCAGATCCGTTAGAATCTACTATTTTATATCTAAAAGAATCGTTTCCGTTAAAAGATGGACTAGGTTGGTATTCAAAATAATCATCTGTAGCGTCACCAGGTGTGCCATTGTCCCTAAGTGTAACCGTACCATTAATAGGGTTGTTTACCACTTGTAGAGGGTTTACGGCTGCAGGTCCGTCAAACCCATAATCATCATTATCAAGCACCGTAATATTTGCGGAAGCTTGGTTTTGGAATACAACAAAAGAATCATCTACTGCACTTGGTAAATGATTAATATCCCTAATAGTACCAATAGCTGTAGGGTTAGAAGCTGTAATTAAATTTGGGGAAATTGAGGTTATTGTCAATCTCAAGGTCTCATCACCTTCAATTATAGCATCTTGGATAATATCCACAGGAACTTGTAGTACTTCATCTGAAGTACCGGTAAAGTTAAGGGTACCTGTTGCCGAAGCGGTATAGTCACTACCATATGTGGTGGTATTGTCCGTAATTTCATAGGATGCTGTAAAACCTCCATTTATTGGTTTTCCGGTATACGTAACTTCAAAATTGGCGGTTACATTGAATTCGTCTACAGAAAAACCTGTAGCAGCCACTGTACCCGTATCATCATTGGTTATCGTACCAATTGCATCCGCATTGGATATACTGATTTTAGATGAAGATGGATTAGAAATCGTAATTCTCAAATCTTCATTGTTTTCAATGAAATCATCACCAACAACATTGATTTGAACTGAACGTACTTCGTTATTTACACCGGTAAAAGTTAAGGTTCCAGTTGTTTGTGGATCTGTGGTTAAAGTATAGTCAACACCAGAAGTTGTGCTAATATCGGTAATAGAATATGCCAGGGTAAACCCACCGTTTAATCTGTCTCCGGTATACGTAACATCAAAATTGATACCGTTGGTCTGTTCAACGATACTAAAACCAGCTACAGCAACAGAACCTCCGTCGTCATCAAGTATAACTCCTCTAGCTTGGTTGTTTAATAAGTTGATACCAACATTTGAACGTATGGCAACAAGATCAACAAAGAAATCCTCTTCGTTCTCAATGGTGTCATCGCTAATTATGGGCACAACTATATTTTGTGTTTTTGTTGTACTGGTAAATGTTAAGGTTTGTATGGTAGCATGAGGAGTAAAATCTGTGGCATTTGCCGCACTACCGTTAGTTACAAAATAATCTACTTCAATAGTTTCGCCAGTGTCCACATCACCAATGAATTCAACGACGAATGTCGCATTTACATTATCACCAGTATCACCTTCTGTAACGGTAACCGTTAAATTCTGAAAATCAATTCCTTTAGTAGCGGTATTATCATTATCGGTAATAGCGCCCGTACCTGTTGGATCTACGATGTTAATTAAAGTGGTGGACAGATTAGAAAGTTGAACGTTCAAATCTTCCGTAGCTTCTATGAATGCATCTTCCAGTATGGTAACTTCAATTGACTGTTGATCATTATTAGATGTACCGGCTGGGAAAGTTAACTGTCCTGAAGCAAGTGTTGTGGTATAATCTTTTCCGTCTGAAGCAGTACCGTCCGTAATATTGTATTCTACGGTAAAGGAATCTTGTACGGTATTTCCGTTATAAGTGATGATGAAGTTAGTACTTCCTGCGGATTCGTTAACCGAAAAGTCAGATGCACTTAAACCTGTGGTTGCCGTTTTTAAATCATTATCGGTAATAGTACCAATAGCATTTGCATCTACTAAATTAATAAGGCTAGTAGATAAATTCGTTAATTGAAAATTGATGGTTTCATCAGGTTCAATGATGGTATCGTCATTGATGTTGATACTCGCATTTTGTGAGTCACCGTCATTGGTCCCTGCCGGGAATGTCAACTGACCTGTTAATGTAGGGTTTCCACTAAAATCTGTACCAGCTATAGCTGAACCATCCGTTATAGCGTAATCTACAGTAAAAGAATTTTGCAGTTCACTACCATTATAAGTAACCACAAAATTAGCAGTGCCATCATTTTCATCTATATTGATGTCAGCAACCGTTAAACCTGTGGTAGGTGTTTTAGAATCATTATCTATAATGGTACCGATCGCAATTGGGTCTACTAGGTTGATAAGATTGGTAGAAAGATTTGATAGTTCAATATTTAAATTCTCGTCACCTTCAATGATGAGGTCATTAATTATAGTAACATTTACAAGTTGAGTTGCACCGTCCGTAGTGTTGTTTGGAAAAGAAACCTGACCTGTTAATGTAGCGGTATAGTCATCTCCTTCTATAGCAGACCCATTGCTAATGGTATAATCTGCTGTAAAGCCAGTTTTAACATTACCACCATTATAGGTAACTACAAAGTTTGCCGATGCAGCTGCCTCGTTGAAATCTACGTCTGCAATAGATAGTCCTGTCGTTGGGGTAGTATCATTATCTATGATTGTACCTGTAGCATCTGGCTTGATAATATTCAAAAGACTGTTTGAGATATTTGATATTTGAATACTAAGACTTTCATCACCTTCAATTACGGTATCATCTGTAATTGCTGCTAAAAGTGATTGGGTGTTACCATCAGAAGTACCGGCAGGAAAAGTAACCTGACCAGTAAGGTTTACATTATAATCTGAGCCATGAGTTGTACTAATATCTGTAATAGCATAGTCTACGGTAAAGGAATCTTGTACTGTAGGTCCGGTGTAGGTCAATATAAAATTAACGGTACCCACATTTTCATCAACGGAAAAATCAGCTATGGAAACACCTTCACCCGCAGCAGGGGCATTTATATTAGTAATGGTTCCCAACGCAGTATCGGTAATATCGCCTACATTGGTTGAGCCATTGGTCATGCCCAAGGTAAAAGTTTCATCACTTTCAATGATATTATCATCTATGGCCGGAATAAGGATATTTGTATTCAATGTATTACTAGGTACTGAAAAACCTGACAGGGCAGTATAGTCCGATGCTATTGTAGTAATATCTGTATACGTAAGGTCAAACGTCACTACTTCATTTACCGCATGAGATAAGCTAACGGAGAAATCCAGATCATTACCTTCTGCAACACTCGCGTCTGCAATGGTAACAACAGGTCTTATAAAAAGGTCTGCGGCATTAGAGTAGGTATAAGGAGTACATAGATTTTCACTATCATACGCGCTAAATCTATATTGGTTTCCACTTTCAGAGCTTGTGATATTTGTCAAGGTCAATGTGGTAGTCGTGGAACCTGAATAAATACCGCTATCCGAAATAGGGTTCCAAGTGGTACCATTGTCCGTACTAACTTCCCATTGATAGGTAAGTCCGGTTCCGTTAACACCTGTTGTATAGGTAATAGTGTCGCCAAGGTTGGCAACTCTATCGTTTGGCTGTAATGTTATACTAACGGTTTGGAACGCTGTGGTAACCTTACTATCCGTACCTGTATAGCCACCTTGTGCTAAAACACGCCCTGTAGAAGGGTCTACTGTACCGTTGCTTACGGTTAGAGGACCGTTACCTAAATAACCATCGCCATCAGGATCTGTATGTCCAGCCTCTATAGCATCGGGGCAACCGTCATTGTCAGAATCATTATCTAAGCTGTCAATAATGGAGTCGCCATCGGCATCACCGTTACCTTCGTTAATATCCGTAATACCGTCATTATCATCATCTTCATCCACTAAGTCATTTACGCCATCAAAATCAGTATCCAAGTCATCATCTGTAATTGTAATTTCACCTTCACCGGTTACAAAAACTATGTTTTGGGGAACATAGTTGGTCATGGTGTTGGCATCCGGGGAATAAGAAGATATTACCGTGAAATATTCCGTGGATTCAATTACGGTATCATCGTTAATTTTAAAATTTCTATTAAAACTTTGATTATTAGACCCATTAAAATTAAGAAAGCCGATAGTTTCATCATAATCAGAAGGATGTGTTGCCGTATTATCTGATGTAGCATAGTCAATTCTGAAATTATCTTGAACTTCGCCATTTAATGTAAAACTAATTCTGGCATTACCAACAGATTCTAATTCTGTAGTATTACTTAAATTTATGGTAGCGGTATCATTATCATGAATGCGAAGTGCAGAGCGTTCTGTATTTATGCTAACCCTTGAAGGGCTAGTGCCATATTTGGTAGTCTCCGCTGCATTTCTAGATTTTACACCGTTGAACTCTTCAGAAGGTTCTACTATAGCGTTGTCTATGGTTGGTATGGGTATAATTATTTCAGAACCTGCAATAGAACCTGCAGGAAAAGTAGCCGTAGTGGTAAATGCGTTGAAATCACTACCATCACTAGCAGGACTCGTTGAACTTGCATTAGCCTCAACAGAAAAATCAACAGTATAATCATCTTCAATACCTACGTATTGTTGACCGCTGGTATTAGTGCCGTTTGATAATCGAAGAACATACTGTATTTCTCCACCTTCCGTGATATCATAGTTTCCACCGGTTACATAGGCTACATCAGTATCTATAATGGTACCGGTACCCGTATCATCTGAAAAAGAGTATGAGCCAGAGGGATCACTTAGCGTAAGTGTAAATTCTTGCTGGGTTGTTTCTACCCAATCATCGTTTAAAGCGGCAACGGTAAAAGTTGAGGTGGTACCAAAAAAACCCAGGGTTACTGAATTTGGACCGGAATAATCTAAAGGTAGTGCAGTATCTGCTACGTCACCATATGTAATATCAAATGTTCGGTTACCTATTATAAAGCTACTGGAAGTAACCGTAAAGGTCATGTTAGACCCCTCATTTGCACTTGCGTCTGAAACCGAAAAAGTTTGTGCCAAGCCATCTATTGATCCTATAAAGAACCACAAGACAAATAAAAAAAATGTCGGTTTTATGAAAGTTGATCTTTCCATTATAAATTTTTATTATTTGTTAGGAGAATACCGTGCTTGAACACGTAAAAATTTTTAGCCATGTTTTGAGTGTTGGAGCTGCCGTTGGTCAACGGAATATCCATCCCTAGAAAAGAATTATGGTTTACCTTATAAACAGCATCACTATCCGCCATTGATTTGGACAGATTGTTGACCCTTGAAAAAGATGTAAAGAGATGTTGTATTCCATATATTGGAAATACAGTTTTTTCAAAACAGCATTTGGGGGAGATGATGTTAGAAGTGTAAATAGACTTCATATTAATGGTTAAGTTTAATTCTTTATAGTTTACTTAACCAACATCAAAATAGATTACGAAGAATCGCAATCAATTGCTAAATAGAAGGTTAAGTTTTTTGTTAGAACAGATTTGGGATCTAATTCTGTTACAAAATTAGGACCTACCCGTCTAATAACTCAATTTTATAGTTCACCCGATGTTATTCGTCGACGAACCTACATTGACAAATTAACGGTGATAGTTTTGGGATATTTAATTGTTGTTGTGAAGCAAGGGGATTTTGTGGTAAATAATATGTAGTCCTTTTCTTATTTTTCAGTTAAATGTAAATTGTGAATTTTCTATTTATATTTATAAGTAATTGATAATTAGTATTTTAAACTGAATTTTTTATAAAAATCGTTTTTGTGTTTTATGTAAGAATTGACTTGAATTACGATTTGAAATTGTTGTAGAGTGTTAAAATTGTTGTTAAAGACCTGTTGATGATGTGATTGTGCATTTGGTCGATGAAATCAATAGGTTCAACCGATTGGAGTTAAAGTAGGACAAGAATTTAGATGGGTAATTTTGGTGATTTTGGAAGATTTTAAAAAACTTCTTAAATGCAAAAACACCTTTTCAAAAATGTTAAAAAGGTGTTTTTATTTATATAGGCGCTCTCGCGGAAAGTTAAATTTAACTACACAACAAAAATATAATTTGGCTTAGATAATAAGGTTAAATTCATATTAACTAATTATTAAAGTGCGTCTAAATTTTTCATTAAATCATTTGCTTTTAATTGTATGTCAGCTAAAACACTACCGTCCATTTTATCTAAAAGTGACAGCATCATTTTCATACGTTGGTTGTTTTTAAAATGCGCTTTCTTATCTGCTAAAAAATTCCAGTACAGCGAGTTAAATGGGCAGGCTTTGTCTCCTAATTTTTTTGTGTGGTTATAAGGGCATTTTGAGCAATAATTACTCATTTTATTAATATAATTGGCACTGCTAACGTAAGGTTTGGTTGCTACGATACCACCATCTGCAAATTGGCTCATTCCTCTGGTATTGGTAATTTCAACCCATTCTATGGCATCTATATAAACACCTAAATACCATTGGTCTACCTCGTCTGGATCCATTTGTGTAAGTAGTGCAAAGTTTCCAATAATCATTAAACGTTGTATGTGGTGGGCATATGAGTGGTCTAAACTTTGACCAATGGCATGTTTTAAACAGTTCATGTTCGTTTTACCTGTCCAAAAGAAATGGGGTAGTTTGTTTTTATTTTCTAGCACATTTAAGCCCTTATATAGTGGCATTTCTTTCCAATAAATACCTCTCATATATTCTCGCCAACCTAAAATTTGACGAGTAAAGCCTTCAACTTGAGATATATGAATTACGTCCTTATTTTTATGATAATGGGCTGTGACCCGGGTAATTACCTCTTTAGGCGAAAGTATTTTGCTGTTCATTGCAAATGACAATCTAGAATGAAATAAAAACTTTTGGTCTTCATGCATGGCATCTTGGTAATCACCAAAATGTGGTAAGAGCTGGTCACAGAAATAAGTCAAGGTACTTAGGGCATCTACTTTGGTTACTGGCCACGAAAATGCTGTGGGGTCAACATTACCAAAGGTCTTAACCTTAGCTTTGGAAAGCTCCTCAATAATTTCTTCAACGTTCTTTTTAAAATCTTTCTCATGGGGAATGCTTGGTTGACCTTTCCATTTATTTCTGTTGCTTTGATCATAATTCCATTTTCCACCTTCAGGTTGATCGTTATTTATTAGGATATCGTGCTTTTTGCGCATCATACGATAAAAGCTTTCCATGATCATTTGTTTTTTTCCTTTGAAGAAATCCCTTAATTCAAATCGTGTTGTATAAAAATGTTCGGTATCGGCGTAAGAGGTAGCTATTGGTAATGACTTACATATATTATTTAATTGTTCATCAAGTCTGTACTCATCAGGTAATTGATATTCAAATTTTTTGGCGTTTGATTCTTTGATGGTTTTAGTGATAATTTCCTCTAGTTGTTGAGGATTATTTGCATCAGTAAGTGAGAAATATATAAATTGATGACCTTTAGCGCTCAGTTCATCTTTGAAATTTCGCATAGCTAAAAAGAACGCTATTACCTTTTGTATGTGATGTTTAACATAGTCGGTCTCTTGGCGCATTTCTGCCATAAGATATATGACATTATCATTTACTTCATTGAACCAAGAGTGATTTTGGTTTAACTGGTCACCAAGAATTAACCGTACAGTTTTCATTTCGTCTAATTTTAATTTTTAAAACAATGTTTCTTGCAGCCACAAACGTTGGTAACTACCGGCACTATCATAGCGAACAGCCTGACTTTTAATATTAAACTTTCTATCTCTGGGGTCATTACCAACGCCGCTATTGTACATCCAATTTCCATAGTTGCTATGCACATCGTAATCTATGAGCATACGCTCAAAATATGCGGCGCCAATTCGCCAGTCTTGCTCCAATTCCTTAGACCAAAAACTGGCTACATTTTGTCTACCTCTATTGCTCATCCATCCGGTTGCCAATAATTCTTTCATATTTGCATTGATAAAAGGTTCTTTGGTAGTACCATTTATCCATTTTTCTAGTGCTACTGATGTTCTTTTCCATTCGTAAGGCTTTTGAAGTATACCTGTTAGTCCAAAGATTTTATCACCATGTTTTAAGGAGATATACTTAAAATAATCACGCCAAATAAGTTCAAAGATTAACCAGTAGGTACTTTGGTTCTTTACTATTTCTTTTTCAAATTCTCTAACTTCCCAGTAGATGGTTCTGGGAGATATACTACCATTAGCTAACCAAGCAGAGAGTTTTGAACTATAATTTTCACCAATTAATCCGTTTCTGGTTTTTTTATAGACAGCTAGCTTTTGAGAATCCCAAAAATATTGTTCGATGCGTTTTTGTGCTTCATGTTCACCACCTTGAAAAGGGAAGGCCGTATGCGTGTGTTGGGTGAAGTTATTAAAACCCAATTGATTTAAAGTGGGTAATTCTGTTTTAGTGCGGACCAAATTATTCTTAGACATTGCCTTAATCGGCATTTGAGGAGCTCTTACCTTGCAATGGATTTCGCAATCTTTTCTGAAGTTGGTGAATATTTCTTGTATGGATTTGAAACTTGTATAGGGAATATCATCTGGATGAAATAAAAATTGGTCGTACACTTCTTTGAATTGAATAGAAGGCGATATTTTATTCTTTACATTTTCAAGTACAAGCTGCTCATCTCTTGTCCATTCTTTTTGTAGAAATACGGTATCGATATTATGTTGTTCAATTAATTTAGGCAAGAAATCTTCAGATCGGCCCACATAAATGAAAAGGGCAATGTTAAGTTTTTTAAGCGCTGCTTTTAATTGGGTTACGGTTTCAAGTAAGAACTTGGCCCGGTACTTGCCCGTTCGTTTAAATCCGTAGGTATCATAATCAAAAAAAATAGTTTCAAAACAATAGAAGGCAATAACTTTCTGTCCCTTCACGGCAGCGTTCAAGGAAGAATTATCACCTATTCTTAGGTCATTTCTAAACCAGATTAAATTATTCATGTTCTATTGTTTAAGTTGTTTACACTTTTTACTACAGTATTTTACATGGTCCCAATCTCTTTTCCATTTTTTACGCCATGAAAATGGCTTCTTACAGGTAATACATATTTTAGAAGGCAGCTGTATTTTTTTATGCGCCATTACAGTAATTTTTGTAAAGGCTTGTCCGGTTCAGCATAAGAAAATCTATTTAAAAGTCTAGGTAGCGCATACGCATCTAAACCATTGGTCACAACAGCGTTATGTTTATCTAACTGTAACCAGCCATCTTCATGTAAAATGTCGTCGGGCAAATAAATATGTTCAATGGCACCTATAATCATTACACATCCATTTTCTTCTATTCTATATTCATTAACATAACTACACCCCAGTTTTATAGCACTTTCATCTACATAGGGAGCGTGAAATTGGTCTAGGTAAGTTTCGGTTAAATTTGTTTTTGAAAATTCTGAAATATGCTCCTTGTAGCTTGCTGCGGTTTGGTGAGCGCCTTCAATTATTTCATTGTTTACTTGGTTTACAGTAAAAAAGCCAGTCTCTTTAAAGTTTTTATAAGTATCTCTTGCAACTGTTAACGGACGTAAAATGAAACCTAGCATTGGCGGAGAACTGCCAATATGCACCACGGAGTTGAAAATGGCTAAATTACTAATACCCGATACTGATTTTGTCCCTAAAAGATTGGCAGATTTATAACCGGTACAACTATTGATCAAATGTGCCCTATATCTACTGGGCATTTCATGAATATCGTTTGAGGTAAAATGTTTCAATATAATTTTATTTTGTTTAATAAAAATATTAAAAAATTAAACAAAAAATAACCTTATCAGATAAATGATTTGTTCAGTTTGTTGCGATAAAGCTTAAATTTTGGGCAATATTTCATATTTTTAACATTCACTTAATGTAGGCTTAAAGCCCAATACATGACCCAAGAAAAAAAGAATATTGCCATAATAGGCTCTGGATTAGTAGGATCTTTACTAGCTATTTACTTAAAGAGATACGGACATAAAATAACGGTGTTTGATAGAAGACCGGATATTAGAAATATTGAGTTTTCTGGTCGATCCATTAACCTGGCTATGAGCAATAGGGGATGGAACGCTTTAAAAACTGTTGGAATAGAGGAGGAAATCAAAAAAATAGCCATTCCTTTAGACAAACGTGCCATGCACGTTATTGGTAAAGAACAGTATTTTCAAAAATATGGTAAGGATGGTGAGGCAATTTGGTCCATATCAAGAGGGGTCCTGAACAAACGAATGATAGATTTAGCCGAAAATAATGGGGTAGACTTTCGTTTTGAAGAAAAGGTATGGGATATTGATCTGCCAAGGGCTGTTGTTTTCACAGGTGAAAGTGAAAAGGGCGAGTGGAAAGAATATCCATTTGATTTGGTATTTGGTTGTGACGGGGCATTTTCTAGGGTGAGACATAAAATGCAACGCCGTAGCAGGTTTGACTATTCGCAAGATTTTATTGATGTTGGATATAAAGAATTGACCATACCTGCTAACGCAGACGGTACACATAAACTAGATAAGCATTCTTTTCATATTTGGCCGCGAGGTAAATTCATGTTTATTGCTATGCCCAATTTAGATGGCAGTTTTACATGCACCCTTTTTATGCCATTTGAAGGGGAAGTATCTTTTGAAAGTTTACAAACAAAGAAAGATGCTGTACGCTTTTTCAATACTTATTTTCCAAATGTAAAGGATGAAATTGAAAACCTTACCGAAGATTTCTTTAAAAACCCTACAAGTGCCATGGTAACTATGAAATGCTATCCTTGGACTTATTGGGATAAAGTAGCGCTGGTAGGAGATTCTGCCCATGCTGTGGTTCCTTTTTATGGTCAGGGTATGAATGCTGGTTTTGAAGATATTTATGTCTTAGATCAGCTTATTCAGGAATTTGGAGATGATTGGGAGCGTATTTTTACTACCTATCAAGAAAAACGCAAGCCAAATGCCGATGCTATAGCAGAGCTGAGTTATAGAAACTTCATAGAGATGAGCAGTAAAACCGCAGACGCTAATTTTTTACTTCAAAAGAAAATAGAAAAACACTTTTCTTCAAAACACCCAGAAAAGTGGATACCTGCATACAGCAGGGTTACCTTTTCCAATAGACCTTATGCAGAAGCATTAGCGGAAGGTGATGCTCAAGAAGAAATAATGAAAGAGGTTATGAAAATATCCAATATTGCAGAAAATTGGGATAGTTTAGAGGTTGAGAACTTAATGTTGAAGCTGTTATCCGGTTCCTAAGAATTTTATACATATACCAATAAAAAAGCCATCTTTAAGAAGATGGCTTTTCTTTTTTTATACAATGTGCGCTATTATAATTTAGCGAACATTTTTTGCATTTTTTCACTTTCTTCTTCAGCTAGAACTGGGTCAACTAAAATACGACCACTATGCTCATCTGTAATGATTTTTTTTCTTGAAGCAATTTCAACTTGTACCTGTGGTGGAATTGTAAAGAAAGACCCACCAGATGCACCTCTTTCAATTGGAACAACAGCTAAACCATTTTTAACGTTGTTACGGATACGGGCATATGCCTTAACCAAACGCTCTTCAATTTTATCTTGGAATTTGATAGACTCTTCCAACAACGCTTTTTCTTCTTTTTCCGTTTCGGCAAGAATAGCGTTTAATTCACCTTTCTTATGCTTTAAGTGTGCCTCACGCTCAGATAAACGTTCTTTGGTATCAGAGATAACAGCTTTCTTTTGCTCTATTTGAGCTTTGAATTCTTTAATGTTCTTTTCAGCTAATTGAATTTCCAATTCTTGGAATTCCAATTCTTTACTAATAGAATTGAACTCTCTACTATTACGAACATTTTTTTGTTGCTCGCCGTATTTTTTAATTAAAGCCTTTGCTTCTTCAATCAGGTTCTTCTTAGCGCCAATTTCAAAGTTTATATTCTCTAAATCGGTTTTAAGCTTATCCATTCTCGTTTTTAGGCCAAGGACTTCATCTTCCAAATCTTCTACTTCTAAAGGTAGTTCACCACGAACATTCCTTATTTCATCAACCCTAGAATCAATTAATTGCAGATCATATAATGCTCTTAACTTTGCTTCTACAGACGAATCTTCTTTTTTTGCCATATTAAAAATAATTGATGGGATTTGTTATACTTTCCGATAAATGGATTGCAAAATTAGGAATTTTTTTTGTAAGATAATCAACTAAAAGGTTTTTTGTAAACTGCTCAGTTTCAAAGTGTCCAATATCTGCCAAAATTATTTGATTTTCAGCCTCGTAAAATTGATGATATTTAAGGTCAGCAGTAACAAATACGTCTGCTTTAGCAGCTTTTGCCGCTCCAATGGCAAAAGAACCACTGCCACCTAAAACGGCTACTTTTTTAATGGGTTTATTTAATAAATTGGAATGTCGCACCAATTTTGCGTTCATTTTGAGCTTAAGGTCATTTAGAAATTGCAATTCTGAAACCTCTTGGTCTAATTCACCGATCATGCCCATACCAATATGTTGGTTGGTGTTTTCTATGGTTTGTATATCATAAGCTACTTCTTCGTAAGGGTGTGAGGTCAATAGTGCATTAATTATAACGGACTCCCGATCTTTACCAAACACGCATGTGAGCATCACTTCGTTCTCGGTATGGGTAGTTCCAATTGTACCAATGGTGGGGTTTGCACCTTCATTGGCTTTATAGGTGCCATTTCCTTCAACCGAAAAGCTACAATTGGAATAGTTGCCAATGTTACCGGCACCTACCTTAAAAAGAACATTTTTCACTTCTTCAATAGCATTTTTGGGTACGTACGTAGTTAATTTTTTTATCGTGTTCTTTTGGGGAAGTAGCACTTTTGTATTCGAAAGGCCTAGTACCTCACATATTTTGGCATTGACTCCGTAACGGGCGTTATCAAGTGCGGTATGGTTAGAATAAATGGAAATATCATTTTTGATAGCTTTAATGACTACACGTTCCACATAATTTTTACCGGTAATCTTTTTTAAGCCACCGAAAATGATAGGGTGAAAACTAATAATAAGGTTACAATTCTTGGCGATAGCTTCATCAACAACATTCTCTAAGGTGTCTAACGTAACCAATATTCCGCTCACTTCATTTGTTGCATTGCCCACCAATAGGCCAACGTTATCAAAATCCTCGGCATAGGGTAGTGGGGCAAATTCTTCTAATATTCGGGTGATGTCTTTTACAGTCATTTTATGGAAAAATAAGATATTCAAAGATAAATTATTATAATTTCGTTCTAATGCAGCTAATACGAAAACTTCTTTTTCCCATTTCACTCCTATACGGATTGATTGTTTTTTTTAGAAATCGATTATACGACATGGGTGTTTTTTCTTCTAAAACGTTTGCTGTAAAAACAATCTGTGTAGGTAATTTAAGCGTTGGCGGTACCGGTAAAACACCTATGATAGAATTACTGGTACGTGAACTAGGTGAAAGTTTTAGAGTTGCTATATTAAGCAGGGGGTATAAGAGAAGAACGAAGGGATTTTTACTTGCCGGTAATCATACCAGTGTAGAGGAGTTAGGTGATGAACCGTTTCAATTAAAAAAGAAATTTCCAAAAGTTGCCGTCGCAGTTGATGCAGATAGGAGAAATGGAATAAACCAATTAAGGACAGATATTGATCCCAATGTTATTTTATTGGATGATGCTTTTCAGCACAGAAAGGTAAAACCTGATTTTTCAATATTGTTAACGGCTTATGATAATTTGTATGTCAATGACTGGTATCTACCTACAGGCGATTTAAGGGATTTTAAAGGAGAGGCAAACCGGGCAGACATTATAGTAATAACCAAATGCCCTGCAGATTTATCCAATACCGATAAATCAACAATACTTTTACAGCTTGCTCCCAAACACTACCAAAAAGTATTTTTTAGTTATTTGGATTATAATAGAGATTTAAAGGGTGTTGAAATGCCACTTGAAAGCTTAAAAACTAAAAACGTGACTTTGGTAACGGGCATAGCCAACCCGACTCCTTTAGAGATGTTTTTGAAATCATCCGGTATTACATTTGAGCATTTGAAATTCAACGATCATCACTTTTTTACCGATGCTGAAATAGAGGATTTAAAAAAGAAGGAAACGATTCTTACTACTGAAAAGGATTACGTAAGGCTAAAGTCAAAAATTCCAAACCTGCATTATATTGAAGTGAAACATGAGTTTCTATACGATGGGAAAGAAGCTTTGAGGCAGGAATTACTGCAGTTTATGACAAAGAATTCTTAGGCTTTTTGTCAAAAATATTTTCACCTATTTTTTGGTAGAAAATCTCTGGTTTAAATGGTTTTGTAACAACATCGTTACATCCGGCAGCATAAAAACTTTCTAAACTATCATCTAAAGAAATTGCGGTTAATGCAATAATAGGAGTGTCTTGATTGAACTTTCTAATTTCTATGGTAGCTTCTTCACCACTAATACCTGGCATGTGTATATCCATTAAAATGGCATCATATACATTTTCTTTGGCAAGATCAACCGCTTCATGACCGTTATTGGCAATATCACTGGTCATATCTCTTTTGGTCAACATTTTTTTGGTAATGACCTGGTTGATTTTGTTATCCTCAACAATCAATAAATGAAGACCTTTAAAGTCATAGTCTTTAGGAGCAATTTCAAAAGCAACATCCTCGGCAAGATCATCAATACTCTTCATTTTAATCTCAAAGAAGAATGAGCTTCCTTCTCCTAAATTACTTTCTAGTTCAATTTGACTATTAAAAAGACCCAAAAGACTTTTTACAATGGTTAAGCCAAGTCCCGTTCCGCCATATTCCCTGTTTATTTGAATGGACCCTTGCTCAAAACCTTCAAATATACTTTTCTGTTTTTCTTTTGATATGCCTATTCCATTATCTTTCACTTCAAAATAAATGGTGACATCATCTTGATCCTTGTTCAAAAGTTTAGAAATCACCCTAACTTCACCTCCCTTGGTGAATTTGATCGAATTACCGATCAGGTTCATGAATATCTGCGATAACTTTAATGGGTCACTAAGTAAATGGCTAGGTATTTTAGGGTCATACTCTAAAATAAGGTTGGTATTGTTAGATTTGGCACTTTGTCCTAGTGAATTAATTACTTCGTTAATTACCTTTTTTAGATTGAACTCCATATTCAAGGGTTCAAGCTTATTGGCGTCAATTTTATTGATATGTAAAATATCATTGATGAAATTAAGTAAGTAATCACCCGAAAATTTTAAAGCTTTTAAATGTTCTTTTTGGTGCTCTTCAGGGTTTTCTTCAAGTAATAAATGGGTGAGACCAGTAACAGCATAAAGTGGAGTTCTTAATTCATGACTTACTGTTGAGAGAAAGTTGGTCTTAGCTTCCATAGCTTGTACTGCACCATCTCTTGCTATTTGTAGTTCTTTGTTTTTAGTCTGTAAAAGATCGTTGGTCTTTAATTTTATTTGATTGTTTCTATAAAGTGTAACAGCCAATAATGATATGATAATTAAAAAAGCAGATGTTAAAATAGCCGTTAGTTCAGATCTGTTCTGAGATTCCGTCAGTTCTTCAATTTTCTTTTCTTGACGGGCAATCTCTTCAGTTTTATAATTATCTCTTATTTTATCTGCAGTTTTTGCTTCTATTTTATTCTTTTCAACATTGAAAATGGAGTCCTTCAATTGAACTAAATTTTGACTGTTTACCAATGATTTTTGGTATAGTCCTAATTTTTCATAAACCGAGGTCAAGAGAATATTTGCATCTTTAATGTCCTCTAGAAAACCATTATGTGTGGCAACTTCCAAGGCATTTTCGCCATTTTTGGCAGCTTCAGAAAAATTTTCCTGAATTAGATTTAGTTCGGCAAGGGTAAGATATGCTTGACTTGTTAAATATTCTTTTTCAAACAAGTCTGTATTGACCAAAAGTGAATTCAAATTTTTAGAGGCACTATCGTATTTTTCAAGACTTAAATAAACCTTTGCTTCTGTCAACAATAGATTATTGTAAAAATTACGATCGTTATTTAGCTGCTTGGCCTCGTTTAGCATAAATAGGGATTGAAAGTTTCTATTACTTCTATGTAGTAGTATAGCTTCAATATACTTGTGCATGCCATCACCGTATGGGTAAGAAATATCTTTTAATAATACGCTGGCACGATCCCAATAGAATTCTGTATCACCTTCTTTGTCAATTCTTAAATATAAAAGTGCCAGTTCATGAAGACTATCAATTAAACCTTTAATGTCTTCACGTTTTTCTGCTTCATTGGCAGCTGTGTTCAACGTTTCTAGGGCAAGGTCTATTTTGTCTTGATTTTTGAACTTTCGTGCTTGATCAAAATAAGGTTGAATATCTTTTTGGGAAATTGGGTCTTGGGAAAATACGACAGTAGTAGTCGCCAAAATTATAATGGGGACTAATAAAACTTTAATTACTTTATTTAAAAATAAAATTTTCAAATATACTTTTTAAAACTAATGAAGTTAATTAAATCTATAATTCTACTACTATAACCTGTTTCATTATCATACCAACCAATGATCTTAACCATTTTACCTATGACAGAGGTCATTAAAGAATCAAACGTACAAGAATAGCAACTATTGTTTATATCTATAGAAACTATTGGGTCGCTGGTATAGTGAACAATATTTTTAAACTGGTTTTTAGCCGCTTTTTCAAAAGTAGCGTTTATTTCATCAATGCTCGTTTCCCTTTTTACATTAAGGGTAATGTCTGTTAATGAGCCGTTTGGAACAGGTACTCTAATACCGCAACCGCCTATGGTATCCGCTAGTTCAGGGAATATTTTGGTCAATGCTTTAGCGGCACCTGTAGTTGTTGGCACTATAGATTGTGAGGCTGCACGGGCCCTTCTTAAATCTCTGTGAGGTTGATCGTGTAAACTTTGATCGGTAGTGTAGGAATGTATGGTGGTAATATATGCTTGCTCTATACCACAAAGATCATTGATCACTTTTATCATTGGTGCAGCATTATTGGTAGTACAAGATGCGTTAGAAATAATATCATCTGTTGCTGTCAATGAATTTTCATTGATACCAAAAACAACCATTTTAATATCATCTTCAGTTGGCGGTACAGAAAGAATTACTTTTTTAGCTCCGTTTTTAATATGGAAAGCAAGGGTTTCCCGATCCTTAAATTTACCAGTACATTCTACAACCAAATCAACTGCTGTTGATGACCAATTTATTTTTGACGGATGAGATTCGTTGTGTAAAATTATACGACCATCATTGACGATAATATGATTTTCATCACATGAAATATTAAGCGCCGAGGTACCATGAATACTATCATATTTTAGTAAATGTGAAAGTGTTCTGGCATCTGCCAAATCATTTATTGCTACAACATTTAAGTTAGGCTGTTCTTGCAAAAGGCGAAATAGGGTTCTACCTATTCTTCCGAAACCATTAATGCCAATATTTAATTTCTGCATTGGTTATCGTAAATTTTTATACTTGTGAAATCGGAAGTTTAATGGAAACCATGGGTTAACCAATAAACTTTGAAAATCTAGGAGCGGTTAAAAAAATAAATTAAAGAATGTGTTTATGTGCTTTGTAAGATGATCTTACCAAAGCGCCACTTTCTACATGTCTAAAGCCCATTTCTAGACCTATATCCTCATATTTTTTAAACTGTTCAGGGGTAATAAACTCTTTTACAGGAAGATGTTTTTTAGAGGGTTGTAGATATTGCCCAATAGTTACAACATCAACGTCTGCCTTTCGTAAATCTGCCAAAGTTGTTATAACTTCATCTTCATGCTCACCTAAACCTAGCATAATACCAGACTTGGTTCTGTTAATACCTTGCTTTTTTAGATAATTAAGAGCTTCAAGACTACGTTCGTATTTTGCTTGTATACGTACTTCCCTGGTCAGCCTTTTAACGGTCTCCATATTGTGCGATACCACCTCAGGGGCAACAGCAACAATTCTATCCAAATGCTTTTCTATTCCTTGAAAATCAGGAATTAAAGTTTCTAAAGTAGTTGTAGGGTTCATTCTTCTTATGGCCTTAACGGTCTCTGCCCAAATAATAGAGCCCATATCTTTAAGGTCATCTCTGTCTACAGAGGTAATTACAGCATGTTTGATTCCCATTATTTTAATGGACCTAGCTACTTTTTCCGGTTCTGCCCAATCTACGTTTTCAGGTCTACCTGTCTTAACACCGCAAAAGCCACATGATCTTGTACAAACATTACCCAAAATCATAAAGGTAGCCGTACCTTCTCCCCAGCATTCTCCCATATTAGGGCAACTACCACTGGTGCAAATGGTATGAAGATCATACTTATCAACTAAGCCTCTAAGCTGGGTATATTTTTTACCGGTAGGTAATTTAACCCGTAGCCATTTTGGTTTGCCTTTTGGTGGAGCAACATTTTCTTTTACAACTGTTGACATGCGATAATTTTAATACAAATATACGAACTATAAAAATGAGGATAAAGTAGAATTGTATTCTACACAAATGAAGGTGAAAAAATTACGTAATAACCAATATGTTATTTTTTTCTCGCTTCAATAATTTCTGAAAGAAGCTTTTTTGCCCTTAGTAACTTAACCTTTACACTATTAATAGGTTCATTTAATTGAGTTGCTATATCGGCATAGCTCAACTCGTTAAAATATCTTAAGTTGATTACCGCTTGATAATGAGGTTTCAATTTTTTGATATCCCTTAGTAAATCGGCTAAATTCTGTTCTTGAATAAGTTGATCTTCCATAGAAGGGGTGGCATCTAAAGCTGAAGTTATGGCTTCCGTATTGCTATGGGAGTCTAACAAACTCTTTTTTCGCTTTCTCACCAGATCAATATGTATATTCTTTGAAATGGTTATCAACCATGTCTTAAAAACATAAGCATCATTATAAGTGTGAATTTTATCGAACGCTTTTGAGAAGGTCTGTATGGTAATGTCTTCAGAGTCGTTCTCATTTTCGGTGCGTTTTAGTTGAAATCCATACACATCGTTCCAAAACATATCCAATAAACGGCTGAACGCAATTTGATTGCCTTGTTTAGCTTTAAGAATTGTTTCTTCTAATTTGTCTGTGTTATTCAAATACCGATATTGTAAACTCCTTGTTTTAAGAAGTAAGTGTACTTATTCTGAGATTAAATCTTTTTTACAATCTTGTTCATCTGGCATTTTGCCACACATACCACAAGCTTGCCCATCTTGATTTAGAAACGGACTTTGGCTGGCACATGTACCTGCAAACTTACCATCTTTTTTAGACCATATTTTAATAGCTATTCCTGCAAAAGCCAATGCTAATAACCCAATGGTCAATAAT
The DNA here is from genome assembly GCF_001447995.1 of Maribacter dokdonensis DSW-8. Lineage (NCBI taxonomy): Bacteria > Pseudomonadati > Bacteroidota > Flavobacteriia > Flavobacteriales > Flavobacteriaceae > Maribacter > Maribacter dokdonensis. The sequence continues at coordinate 46,857 of NZ_LDPE01000008.1, forward strand.
ACTAGTTTCATATGCTGAATTTTATACAAAGATAAAAAATAAAGCCCCAAATATGGGGCTTTAAGAATACTTTATGTGAGTTGACCTAGTAAGCTATGTTGGCAACTATATTTTCTACGGTCGGTGCTTGGTTGTTACCTTTTTGTTCTATGGTAATGTAACCAACGGCATTTTCCGCGTATGGCAGTGCAAGCAACTTTTGTTGGTCTCCTGCTTCCTCTATAATACCCAAATTGATCATTTTGCCATTAACCTCTGCCCACATTTGAAAACACTGGCTTTCAGGAATATTAGGCAATTTGCTAACATTAATATAGGATAGTTTTTTAACAGGATTAATGTATGCCACAGCTTTAAGCTCCTTTGCTTTTTGGTTGCCTTTTACGTTATACTTTTTTGTCTGTGGATTGTTAAGAACAATAAATTGGTTGCGCACGTCTTCCAATTGTTCTTTCATATTCTCCTCTAGCAATTTTATTTTATTGCTAACAACACTGTTCTCTTCTTGTAAACTCTGGTTCTGATTCCAGAAGAAAGTTGAAATGCCAATAAATAGTATAGCGGTAATACTAGCTGCAATAGCATAGCTGTAAAATCTTTTTCTGCCTTTACGTTCAGCTTTAATTCTTGCGTTGATTTTATCCTTAAGTCCTTGTGGGGCTTCAATGGCGTGTAACTTAGCAAAAATTTCAAGGTTTTCCTGTAGCTCTGCATAGGTTTCCCTAACTTCAGGGTACATGGCAATGTAGCGCTCCACTTGTAAGCTTTCTAACTCTGTAGTGGTTCCTAAAAGATATTTTTCCAACAAATCTGAATCGAGGAAAATTTTTATTTTGTCTTTCATAATACAATATTTAATATCATGGCTATTACGGCAGGACCATAGATTTTGCCTAATTCGCGCAATCCTATCTTTAATCTAGATTTAATGGTTCCCAATGGTATATCCAACTCATCACTTGCTTCTTGTTGGGTCATGCCTTGAAAGAAAAGAGCTTCTAGTACAATTTGATATTTTTCTTCAATTTTGTCTAGATGTTCTTTTACATCCATTAATTCTGGTCTTGTGCTTTCAACACCTAAAGTATATACGTCTGAAACATCTATTTGGATTTCTTTATCACTTTTTGTGTTTACACTTCTTAATTTATCGATTGCAGTGTTACGTGTAATTCTAAAAAGCCAAGTAAAAAGTTTTGCTTTTTTAGGGTCGTAAGAATCTGCTTTCTTCCAAATTTTCACAAACGATTCTTGAACCACGTCTTGTGCAAGTTCTGGATCCCGTACTACTTTATTGGCAACACCCAATAGGGTATCAGCATAGTTATCGTACAAAAGGGAAATCGCTTTTTCGTTTCGCTCTTGTAATAATTCAACAATATGATTTTCTAATAGAGTGCTCATAATTTAAAAAGATGTACATATTTTTTTATAATGGACATCCAAATGCTAAGATTGAACCGTATATGCTTAAACGCTAAATTATAAAATTGATTGTTAAAGTGGCGTTTTCTAAAAATATATATTGAATAAGTGGTCAGCTGGTAACTGCCCACTTTGTTTTTGGTTGGTTTGGTTTGGTAATAACCCCTGTAAATTTTACAGGGGTTATTTTATTAGATTAACCTCTGGACTTATTTCAATTTCGAATTTTCTTTTGACCTCTTCAATAATTTTTGCTGCAAGATCTAGAATGTCTTTACCGGTAGCACTATCATAATTGACCAGTACCAACGCTTGATTTTTATGTACGCCGGCATCGCCAAAACGTTTTCCTTTAAAGCCACATTGTTCTATTAACCAGCCTGCAGGAATTTTATAATAGTCATCTGAAACTTTGTAAAAAGGTGCCTCTGGATATGTTGTGCTGAACCGGGTGAAAATTTCTTTTGTGACAATCGGATTTTTAAAAAAACTACCACTATTTCCTAATTCTTTTGGGTCTGGCAACTTACTTTGGCGAATTGCTATTACGGCATTGGAAATATCTTTTATTGTAGGATTTGAAATAGACTCCTTAAGCAATTGATTTTCTATAGCACCGTATCCAGAATTAATATTATGGTTCTTTTTTGTAAAGGAGAAAGTTACCGATGTAATTACGTACTTGTCTTTGCCTTCATTTTTAAAGAACGAATCTCTATAGCCAAATTGACATTCCTCCTTAGAAAGAGTTACCAATTGTTGATCTTCTATTCTGACAGCTTCACAACTTACAAAACAATCTTTTAATTCTGCCCCATAGGCACCAATGTTCTGGATAGGAGCCGTACCGGTATTACCAGGTATTAAAGACATGTTTTCTAAACCACCAAAATCATGGTCAATTGCCCACATTACCATATTGTGCCAATTTTCTCCGGCCATTACTTTGACGATCACATTATTGTCATCTTGTGAAACTATCTGCTTGCCCTTTAAATTAACGTGTATAAAAAGAGCATCAATATAGTCTGTAAGCAACATGTTACTACCACCACCAATAAGAATTTTTCTTGGATACGAGTTATTCTCTAAAATATCCTGTAATTCTTCAATAGTGGTTACTTCCACAAAGTATCTAGCCGTGGCATCAATACCAAAAGTATTGTAGTTCTTTAAAGAAAAGTGGTCATAAATGATCATTAACCCTTGTAATTTTTAAGTGCTTCGCTTAAAATGTGTACTGCACGTTTTAGACTTTCTTTATCCAGAACGTAAGCAATTCTAATTTGTTTTTTACCCAGACCTTTTGTAGCGTAAAATCCAGCTGCAGGTGCTACCATGACAGTTTCGTTATTTAAGCTAAAGTCTTCTAATAGCCATTGCGCAAAATGGTCGGCATCTTCAATAGGCAATTCGGCAATACAATAAAACGCACCTTGAGGTTTGGCAATCTTAATGCCTTCTATTTTTTCAAGTTCAGTAATAAGAAGATTTCTTCGGGCAACGTATTCTTCTTTAACTTCGGCAAAATAACTATCAGGAGTGTCCAAAGCTGCCTCGCTAGCAATTTGTGCATAGGTTGGTGGTGATAATCGCGCTTGTGCAAATTTGAGAGCCGTTGCAATAAAGTCTTTGTTTTTAGAAACTAAATAACCAATTCTAGCTCCGCACATACTATATCTTTTTGAAACGGAATCAATGACAATGGCGTGTTCTTCTAAGCCTTTTTCCTTTAAAATTGAAGTGTGTGTCTTGTTGTCATACGTAAACTCACGGTATACTTCATCGGCAACCAAGAATATATTATGCTTTTTAACCAGTGTTGCTAATTTTTGTATTTCTTCTTTGCTATATAGATATCCTGTAGGGTTACCTGGGTTGCAAATTAAAATAGCCTTGGTTCTTGAGGTAATCAATTTCTCGAATTCCTCGATTGGAGGAAGGGCAAAATTATCTTCAAGCTTAGAAACGACAGGAACCACAGTTACGCCACAGGCAGTTGCAAAGCCATTGTAATTTGCATAAAAAGGTTCTGGAATTATAATTTCATCGTCAGTATCTGCAATGGTATTCATGGCAAAGGACAAAGCTTCAGATCCACCAGTGGTCACTATAATTTCATTGGCATTTACCGGAATATCATTTTTGATGTAATACTGGGCAATTTTGCTTCTAAATTCTTCAGAACCTTCGGTACGGCTATATTCCAAGACATTAATGTTGTTGTTCTTTACGGCATCTAATGCTTGTTGAGGGGTCTTTATGTCCGGTTGTCCAATATTTAAATGAATGACTTTAATCCCCTTCTTTTTAGCGCCTTCAGCGAAAGGAACTAGTTTTCTAATGGGTGATTGGGGCATGGTAAGCCCTTTATTTGAGACAGATGGCATATAATTATATTTTACGCAAAAGTGATAAATGATAATGGTACTTACAATTAAATTGTATTTTATTTAAACTTCTATGTGCTGTTAAATATAGCGATCGTATTAAAAATTTACGTATCTTAAAAAGGCTTAACTAATTCATATAGATTATGTTACGTAGATATATCTTTTTTTTGATTCTCTTTGCTGGTTGTGCGGGTTTATCTGTAAATGCACAAACATACCAATTGCCAAAGGGCAAGAAGTTTCAAAAGGTAAAATTTCAGCTCATTAATAATCTTATGATTATTCCTGTAGAGGTAAACGGAACTGAATTGTCTTTTGTGTTAGATTCTGGTGTGGGCACGCCCATATTGTTCAATTTGGCGGATCAGGATTCCATTCAGTTGAATAATGTTACGGAGATAACCATTAACGGTTTGGGGGAAGGTGATCCCATTAACGCATTAAAGTCTACTAATAATAGGGTGGAACTGGGTGATGTAAAGAACCTTTATCAAAATATTTATGTAGTGATGGATGCGGGAATTAATTTTTCTCCAAGTCTGGGTATTCCTGTGCATGGAATTATTGGGTATGATTTATTTAGGGATTTTGTTGTGGATGTCAACTATGTCAAAAAGACCATTAAGTTTTATGATCCAGCGCTTTATACATATAAAACGTCTAAGCATACTAGGGTAGTGGACATGTCGGTAATTAGAAGAAAAGCATATTTAGATGCTCATGTGATGGTCAATAAAACCGATGAAATTCCTGTTAAATTATTGTTGGATACCGGTAGTAGTGATGCGGTTTGGTTGTTTGAAGATGAGAGAATTCAACTTCCAAAAAAACACTATCAGGATTTTCTTGGCAAAGGTTTGGCAGGAGATATTTTTGGAAAGAGGACCAAAATAAATCATTTAAAGATTTCTGATTTTATTTTGAGCGATGCCAAGGCAGCATTTCCTGATATGGAAACATTTAATACTATTGCTGATTTTGGTGGTAGAAATGGTAGTCTTGGCGGGGAGATTATAAAGCGCTTTCATGTGGTGTTTGATTATGCTAATGAAAAGCTCATACTAACCAAGAATTCAAACTTTGGTAAACTATTTCAGTATAATATAAGTGGTATTGATCTTCAACATGCCGGTATGCGGTATGTTTCAGAAAGAATTACCGATGCTAACGGTGTTGTAAATAGTAATGCAAAATCTTATGGAGATGTTCAAATTTTGCTTCAAGGAGCTACAAGGTTGAGTTTGGTGCCAGAGATAATTGTATCGGGAATTCGTCAAGGGAGTCCGGCACATTCAGCAGGCTTGCGTGAGGGTGATGTAATTTTGGCTGTAAATGGTAAGCGTATTCATAGATACAAATTACAAGAGATCATGCACATGCTTAATGTAAAAAAAGATAAAAGGATAAAGGTTTTGGTAGAGCGTTATGACAATGATTTGTTGTTCAGCTTTGAGTTAAAACCCCTTTTTGATGATCAATAAGACAAAAAAAGCCCAACTTTTCAGTTGGGCTTTTAATTTTACATCAGTAATTTTTATTTGGTACCGGTAGAAGCTTTTACTTCTCCTTTGATCTTTAAAACTTTTGTTGGTGTATCTGCGTTAGATATTACCGTAATCGCTTTACGAATAGGTCCAACTCTGTTAGTATCATACTTAACTTGAATTTCACCTGTTTTACCTGGTAAAATTGGGTCTTCCGGTTTTTTTGGAATTGTACATCCACAGCTAGAACTTACTTTACTTACAATAAGCGGAGCAGTACCGGTGTTGGTAAATTCAAAAACTCTAACTCCGTCAGAACCTTTTGCTATTTCACCATAATCAACCGTTTCTGACTTAAACTCTATTTTGGCCGCAGTGTCTTGAGCGGTCAAGCTAAATCCTAGTAAGCCTACAAATAATACAAGTACTATTTTTTTCATCATTTTTAATTTTGGGTGGATTTCAAAATTAAATCTTTTCAGATCAACCTCAAAATCCTTTTGTTATACTCTAACGTTACTTATTTTTGTTTCGTATTTAATTTTAGGTAAAATTTAGCTGAAATGACCGTTAGAATGTCAGTTCGGCTTTATTTTTAATAACCACATATTTATTTATTCAAAAACTGTTCCAAATATGGAAATTCCTTCAAAATATAATCCGCAGTCCACAGAATCTCAATGGTATGAGTATTGGATGAAAAACGGATATTTTCATTCGGTTCCCGATGATAGGGAACCTTATAGTATTGTAATACCACCACCAAACGTAACCGGTATTCTTCATATGGGGCATATGCTGAACAATACTATACAAGATGTATTGATCAGAAGAGCTCGTTTATTAGGTAAAAATGCATGCTGGGTACCTGGTACGGATCACGCATCTATTGCTACAGAGGCAAAAGTGGTGGCTAAATTAAAAGAGCAAGGTATCAATAAAAATGACCTTACAAGGGAAGAGTTTTTGAAACATGCTTGGGACTGGACACACCAGTATGGGGGTATCATACTAGAGCAGTTAAAGAAATTGGGCTGTTCTTGTGATTGGGACCGTACAGCGTTCACTATGGACCAAGAAAGATATGATAGTGTTATAAAAGTGTTCATAGACCTTTATAATAAAGGGTTGATTTATCGCGGTTATCGTATGGTAAATTGGGATCCAGAGGCGCAAACAACATTGTCTGATGAAGAAGTGGTATATGAAGAAAAACAAGGTTTGTTGTACTATTTGTCATATGCCATAGAAGGTTCAGATGAAAAAGTGACCATTGCTACCACAAGACCAGAGACTATTTTGGGTGATACAGCTATATGTATTAACCCTAACGATGAGCGCTTTACCCATTTAAAAGGTAAAAACGTTATTGTTCCTATTTGTAATAGGGTAATACCTATTATAGAAGACGAGTACGTTGATGTAGAGTTCGGTACCGGTTGTTTAAAGGTGACACCTGCGCATGACATAAATGACAAAGCGCTAGGCGAAAAGCATAACTTGGAGACTATAGATATCTTTAATGATGATGCCACCTTAAATAGTTTTGGTATGCATTACGAGGGTAAAGATCGTTTTGTAGTTAGAAAAGAAATCTCAAAAGAATTGGAGGAAAAGGGTATTTTGGTAAAAACCGAAACCCATATCAATAAGGTAGGTACCTCAGAAAGAACCAAAGCTGTCATTGAACCTAAACTGTCTGATCAGTGGTTTTTAAAAATGGAAGATTTGGCAAAACCCGCTTTAGAAGCAGTGTTGGAAAGTGGAGATGTAAAACTGCATCCAAAGAAATTTGAAAATACATATCGCCATTGGATGGAGAACGTTCGTGATTGGAACATCTCTAGACAATTGTGGTGGGGACAACAGATACCGGCGTTCTATTTTGGTGACGGTCAAGAAGATTTTGTGGTTGCCGCTAATTTAAAGGAGGCCTTAGAACTGGCAAAGGAGAAATCTGGCAATTCAGATTTGCAGGAAAGTGATTTAAGGCAAGATGCCGATGTGCTAGATACTTGGTTTTCATCTTGGTTATGGCCAATGAGTGTATTTGGAGGCATTATGGATCCTGATAATGAAGAGGTGAATTATTACTATCCTACCAACGATTTGGTTACGGGTCCGGATATTCTATTCTTCTGGGTAGCTAGAATGATAGTTGCTGGGTATGAGTTTAGAGGTAAGAAACCTTTTGAGAATGTTTATTTCACAGGTTTGGTAAGGGATAAGCAACGTCGCAAGATGTCTAAATCTTTGGGGAACTCGCCAGATGCATTAAAATTAATTGAAGATTATGGAGCGGATGGCGTACGTGTTGGTTTGTTGTTAAGTTCGGCGGCAGGTAACGATTTAATGTTCGATGAAGATCTGTGTCAGCAAGGAAAAAACTTTGCCAATAAAATTTGGAACGGTTTCCGATTGGTTAAAGGTTGGGAGGTTGCAGATATACCACAGCCCGAAGCATCAAAACTTGGTTTAGAGTGGTACGAGTCTAAATTGAACAAGACCTTGGTAGAGATTGAGGATCACTTTAGCAAGTTCCGTATTTCCGATGCTTTAATGTCAATTTATAAATTGGTTTGGGATGATTATAGTTCTTCTTTATTGGAGATTATTAAACCTGCATACCAACAACCTATTGATAAAATTACTTTTGATAAGGTAATTCAACTGTTTGAGCAGAACTTGAAATTGTTACATCCGTTCATGCCATTTTTGACCGAGGAGGTGTGGCAGCATATTTCAAAAAGGAGCGAGAGCGAAGCATTGGTGATTGCAAAGTGGCCAACAATAGGTAAAATAGATGAACAATTATTGGAAGAGTTCGATTTTGCTGCTGAGGTTAATGCCGGTATCAGAACTATAAGAAAGAATAAGAATATTCCTATGAAGGAAGCATTGGAATTATCTGTTTTAAATACCGAAAAGGTGAGTGATCGTTTTGATGTTGTTATATCAAAACTTACCAATGTTTCTGATATTGCTTATACAGAAGAGCAGTTAGAAGGTGCATTGACATTTAGGGTAAAGAGTAACGAATACTTTGTACCTATGGAAGGTGCTATAGATATTGAGGCTGAAATTGTGAAGATTAACGAAGAGTTGAAATATACCAAAGGATTCTTACAGTCTGTTCAGAAGAAATTATCTAATGAGCGTTTTGTCAATAATGCCCCTGAAAAGGTAATAGCAATTGAGCGTCAAAAATTAGCTGATGCCGAGGCTAAAATTGAAACTTTAGAAAAGAGTTTAGCAAGTTTAGGCTAATATTTTTTAATAGATAACAAAGCCTCATTCCCATATTTTGGGAGTGAGGCTTTTTCTATTGTTAAAATCATGGACGTACTCAAGTGCTTTTTGTAATTTTAAATAGAACCAAAAAGCTTTGAAAATGAAATCATTAAGAAAAGAGGATATTAAACAAGAAGTGTTTGATCTTTACGATGCCTATGCGCATAATAAACTAGAAAGACGAGACTTTGTGCAAAAACTATCAATGTATGCGGTAGGAGGTATTACGGTGCCTTCGTTAATGAGTTTTTTAATGCCAGATTACGAAACTACGTTATTGGTTGATAAAAACAATCCTGATCTTGATTCTGGTTTTATTACCTATGATTCGCCAAAAGGTGGTGGGGAGATTAAGGCATTACTATCACAACCAAAATCAGCTGACGTAAAGTTACCGGGTATAGTGGTGGTACATGAAAATAGAGGTTTGAATCCGTATATCGAGGATACGGCAAGAAGAGCTGCTCTAGCGGGTTTTATCACGATTGCCCCAGATGCTTTAAGTCCGTTAGGTGGTTATCCGGGAAATGATGATGAAGGTAGGGAAATGCAACGGAAAAGAGACAGAAATGAAATGCTTGAGGATTTTATTGCAGCATTTAATTATTTAAAGAATCATGAAGGGTGTACAGGTAAGATAGGGGTTGTAGGTTTTTGTTTCGGTGGATGGATCTCTAATATGATGGCAGTGAAAGTGCCGGAATTAGCAGCTGCTGTTCCATTTTATGGCGGTCAGCCTACGGAAGGAATAGAAGATATAAACGCTCCTTTATTACTGCAATACGCAGGTTTGGACGAACGTGTAAATGCCGGATGGCCTGAATATGAAAAAAAGCTTAATGAGCTGGGTAAAGAAAATACAGCCTATTTCTATCCGAAAGTTAATCATGGTTTTCATAATACGTCAACTCCAAGATATGACGAACCGGCAGCAGAATTGGCATGGTCGCGAACCATTGATTTTTTTAAGGAAAATTTAATGTAAGTGGTTGGTTTTTAGTACTTGTAGTGAAGTGTGTTGATGGTATGCTGCTGATTTAGAGCTAGTAATCAATTCGTTTGAGTTAAGGGTAAAGGGGTAATGCCTTTAACTTTGTCATATAAACAATCTAAAAAAACACACATTATGAGAAGTCTATTATGGTTAGTAGCAGTTATTTGTATAATTATATGGTTATTAGGAATGTTAGGAATTGTTCCTGGACTTGCAACCGGTAGTTTAGTACATATTTTATTAGTGATTGCAGTTATTGTAATTCTATACAACATTATATCTGGTAAAAAAGTCCTGTAAGTACATTACATTAAGTAAATAATATACATACCCTTGAATTTATTCAAGGGTTTTTTTATGCGTATATAGTATCTTTAATACTATGATACGACCATATATACTAGCAGAAACAAACTGGAATCATTTAAAGGATGAAAATATAGAACTGGCGGTATTACCGTGGGGTGCAACAGAAGCACATAATTATCATCTGCCATATGGCACAGATAACTACCAAGCTGAAAATATGGTTGAAGCTGCGGGTAAGATCGCATGGGAAAAGGGTAAAAAAGTAATTATTTTGCCCACCATACCTTACGGTGTCAATACTGGGCAAAAGGATATTTATTTAGATATGAATTTAAATCCGTCTACCCAACTGGCAATATTGAAAGACTTGGTAACTGTTTTGGATAGACAGGGAATTAGAAAACTACTATTGTTCAATGGGCATGGTGGAAATAACTTTAAACCAATTGTTAGGGAACTGGGTTTATTGTTTCCAAAGATGTTCATCAGCTTCTGCTTTTTTCCACCAATGTTAGATAAATCTAAATATTTTAAGGAAAAAGGTGATCATGCAGATGAGATGGAGACTAGCCTAATGCTTTATTTAAGACCAGAACTGGTATTGGCGAAAGAATCATGGGGTAGTGGTAGTGCTAAAAAATTTAAGATCAAAGCTTATAATGAGGGTTGGGCTTGGGCAGAACGCCAATGGTCTAAAGTTAGTAGTGACACAGGTATAGGTAATCCGGAGTATGCTACTGCTGAAAAAGGAGAACGTTTTTTTAAAGATGTATGTGAAAAATTAGAAGATCTTATCTGTTCTCTTTGTGATGCGGATTTAGAAGATTTATATCATTGATTTTTAATGGCAATCAATTGTTCTGACGATGGTTCCGTACTGGCAGTTTTTTCAAGATTGTTATTCAAATCTATTTTTAAGGATAAAAGGGCACTTAAAATGATTATATTCTTAACTATATATTGCCCTGCCAAGGTAAAAACCAATTCACCTTTGCCAAAAATTTCTTCTGGTAATAAAAATAAAGGAGTAAACGTGAAAAGTATGTGAACTATAGCTATACTGATAAAAATCCTGGGTTTCCAGTTTGCAATGAGAAAGACACCTATTAAGGTTTCAACAACTGCTAATACAATTAAGCTTAAGGAGGAATGCAAAATTCCAAAAGTCAAAATTCCGATTGTATTGGTGGCTAAATCTTCGGCCGGACTTAGATTGGGTATAAATTTTATAAAGCCAAAAAATAGATAAACAAGTCCTATGGAGATTCTGAGAATGTTGAGTTTTAATTTTTCTAGTTGTTTCATTTGGCACGTGTCATATGTTTAAATAAAATTTTAAACTCTACTGCAACAACTATAAATTTAAATTAAATTTTACAAAAGGTCATTGTCCTGCCTTCAATTCTTTCGTAGCTAATTCAATATAAGCTTGCATAGCCTTTTTTTTGCTCATATTCTTGGCTTGAAAAAGGGCGTTTGCCTTAAATGCATTTATCAAAGGAGTTTTACTGCCTGGGTTTTCAAAATTAGCATTCGCTATTTTGTAATAGGCATAAAGTTTTAAAAGAACATCTGCAGGTATAGGTTCAGTATAGTTATTTACCAAATCAACCGTCTTCTCAAATTCAGTATGTAAGTTCGTCTTTTTCATTTGGGTCAATAAAAGTAGCAATACACGTGCCGGCGCCTTTAACTTTTTGGTTAAGTTTTACATTAATTTGGCAGTCTAGTGGTAAAAACAAATCTACTCTTGAGCCAAACTTGATAAAACCGGCATCGTCACCTTGCTGCACACTTTCACCTTCTTCAGCATAATTTACAATTCGTCTGGCCAATGCACCCGCAATTTGTCGGTAAAGAATTTCTCCGAATTTAGGTGTTTTTATGACTACCGTTGTTCTTTCGTTTTCTTCGCTTGATTTTGGGTGCCATGCTACTAGGTACTTACCTGGGTGATATTTTGAGAAAGTAATACTACCGCTTGCAGGGTATCTGGTAACATGTACGTTAACGGGAGACATGAAGATAGATACTTGCCTTCTCTTATCCTTAAAATATTCTTTCTCTTCTACTTCTTCAATAACTACAACCTTGCCATCTACAGGAGACAAAATTTCATTAAAATCTTTTTTGGCCAGTCTTTTAGGGTTTCTGAAAAACTGTAGTATAATTATCAAGATAATTAAGCCAAGTATTTGTACCGTTAGCTTCAGCCATGCTATATCAATAAAGAAATGGGCCAATAGTATACTAACCCCAACAAGTAAAAAAGAAAACAATATTATTTTTTGTCCCTCTCTATGAAACATAACTAAAAATATTTAAAGTTAAATATGCAAACGGTGCTGCAAAAACCAAACTATCCAAACGATCAAGCATACCACCATGACCTGGTAATATGGCTCCACTATCCTTAACGCCAGCTGTTCGTTTGAATTTAGATTCTATTAAATCTCCTAAACTACCCGCAACAACTATAACAGTAGCAAGTATCATCCATTGAATAGGACTAATTAGCTCCTCAAAAGTTGCCATAAGATAAGCTGCTGCCAGTGCAAATATAAAACCTCCTAAAGTACCTTCAATAGTTTTTTTAGGAGAAACTGATGGAAAAAGTTTAGTACGCCCAATACTTTTGCCAACTAAATATGCAAATGAATCATTTACCCATATCAATATAAAAATGCCCATGATCAATAATTTGGCAAATGCATCATTTTTATAAGGTATCATAGTAAGAAAAATACATCCTCCACCAATGTAGAACAATCCTACTATAAATTTTAATGGAGTGTTGAGTACTAAAGGTTTTTTTGTGAAAAGGTTGATCAATAGAAAAATATCTACTACTATAGTAATTAGCATAAGTATATTAATAACCTGCTGGTCTTTTACCAAATATATAAATGCCCACCAAAGCGCTAAGTATGCTGCAAATATGTGATATCCTTTAAGACGAACCAATTTTTTATACTCGTAAAGGCATGCTAGTCCAAAGGTCATAAATAGAAAATCGAACGCATCGGAGCTTAAAAATACTGCTGACAGCAATAAAATGATATATACAGCCCCAGTTAATGACCTTCGTAAAATTTCTTTCATACTATAAATCTTCCAGTAGTAAAAGATAAAGATTTTTAGTACTACTACCATACGTTAGAAAATCATCTGAATTTTCTGCGGTAGCTTTAAAGTGTTTTAAAGTGGTTATGTTGGCCGGTATTTTTTGGCCATACTTCTTTTTTATGGTCTTAAGACCTTCTCCAATTGATTCTACCAATTGACTTGTAGTCGCAAATACAACTACGTTACTTGGTAATTCATTAACCTTTTTTTCCAGTAATTGGTTAGAGCAAACTAAAATACTACCATTTTGTGCAATTAAATGCTCGCAGGTAGTAAAGAATACTTCGCTTTGTCTAGCATTGTCGGTAAAGGTAATAGGTTCTTTAGAAAATTTTTGGGCTAGCCTTTCATTGAGAACAAAGAAAGGCTCATTCTCCCAATTATTTTCAGTAACTATGTTCTGTATGGCTCGTGAAACCTCATTGTCAGAATCGCAATAGATAAATTTACCTCCATTCTGTTTAAAATGAATAGTAAATTTTTCATCAACAGGTATATTTAAATCGGGCATATGGTCACCACGCGTTTCTGCTGTTTCTTTCGAAACTTTCTTCTTGCCGCCACCAAATAAAATATCTAAAAACCCCATTTATACTATTGAACTAATTGCTTATCTAAAGTACTGCAATTTTACTTATTTTCAGTAATTTCTTGCTGCTCTGTAGAATTATTATCCTCTTCTTCTTTAAGTTTCTTTTCGTTTTCTAACGCTAAAATATCTTTTTCAAAATTTCGCTTACCAAAGATTTTTTCCAAATCTTCCTTAAAGATAACCTCTTTCTCCAACAATCGTTCTGCTAAAGTGGTTAGTTTATCTTTATTGTCCGTTAAAACTTTAATGGCACGTTGATACTGTTCTTCAATAATTTTTGAAATTTCGGCATCTATTTTACGAGCGGTGTCTTCGCTATACGGTTTTGAGAATCCATAAGAATCTTGACCTGATGAATCATAATAAGTAATGTTTCCTATTTCATCATTAAGTCCGTAAATAGTAACCATTGCCCTAGCTTGTTTGGTTACTTTCTCCAGGTCACTCAAAGCGCCTGTGGAAATTTTGTTGAAAATCACCTTTTCAGCAGCTCTACCGCCCATAGTTGCACACATTTCATCAAGCATTTGTTCAGGCCTAACGATCAAGCGCTCTTCAGGTAAATACCAAGCTGCTCCTAAAGATTGTCCTCTTGGTACAATAGTAACTTTTACTAACGGTGCAGCGTGTTCTAGCATCCAACTTGTGGTTGCGTGACCAGCTTCGTGGTAAGCAATGGTTTCTTTTTCACCAGGTGTTATAATCTTATTTTTCTTTTCAAGACCACCTACAATTCTATCTACAGCGTCTAGGAAATCTTGTTTGGTTACAGCTTTCTTTTCATTGCGAGCAGCTATTAAAGCGGCTTCATTACATACATTGGCGATATCAGCACCTGAGAAACCAGGTGTTTGTCTTGCCAAGAAATCTAAATCTAAAGTCTCGGCAGTTTTAATAGGTCTTAAATGAACTTCAAAAATTTCCTTACGCTCACGAATATCCGGTAGGTCAACATAAATCTGTCTATCAAATCTACCGGCACGCATTAATGCTTTATCCAAAACATCTGCACGGTTGGTAGCAGCAAGTACTATTACATTGGTGTTAGTGCCAAAACCATCCATTTCGGTCAATAGCTGGTTCAAAGTATTTTCACGTTCATCATTGGATCCCGTGAAGTTATTTTTTCCTCTGGCTCTACCTATAGCATCAATTTCATCAATAAATATAATTGCCGGAGATTTGTCTTTAGCTTGCTTGAATAAATCACGTACTCTAGATGCACCTACACCTACGAACATTTCAACGAAATCTGAACCGGATAAAGAGAAGAAAGGTACCTTAGCTTCACCTGCAACGGCTTTGGCCAAAAGTGTTTTACCTGTTCCTGGAGGTCCTACTAATAATGCACCTTTTGGTATTTTACCACCTAATGATGTATACTTATCCGGATTTCTTAAGAATTCTACGATCTCTTCAACTTCTTCTTTTGCACCTTCTAAACCGGCAACGTCTTTAAAAGATGTTCTTGTATCTGTCTTTTCGTCAAACAACTTCGCTTTAGATTTTCCGATGTTGAAGATCTGTCCACCGGCACCGCCTCCGCCTCCGCCAGACATTCTACGCATTAGATAGATCCAAATACCAATAATCAATACAAATGGTAATAAGGATAAAAGGAAATCTAAAATGGCTGTAGATTCTTTTCCAAATTCAATAATGGTATCTAAGTTGTTCTCTTTTTTGATTTCAGTTATTTCATTTTGAAATATTTGAAGATCACCATAGTCTAATGTATACTGAGGTACATTGCCAGATGATGGAAGAAAGGACTTCTCGTTTACATCTTTATGTACTTCTTTTGCGATGGCCTCATCGGTTAAAAAAACCTTAGCTTGATTTGTATTGGTGATGATCAATATCTTTTTTACATCGCCATTTCTCAAATACTGCTGTAATTCTGAAGTAGTCGTTTTTTGTGTGCTAGCTAGGTCATCACTATTGAACAGTTGAAATCCAATAAGTAATACTGCTACCAATCCGTAAATCCACCAAGAACTAAATTTTGGTTTTTTCGGATTTGTTTTGTTTTCTTTTGCCATTTTAATTTTTTATTGATTAACGCTACTTTCTATGGTCGTGAATTTTGCATCACCCCATAAACCTTCTATGTCATAAAATTCTCGAACTTGCTTTTGGAATACGTGGACTACTACGTTTACATAGTCCATCAATACCCATTCGGCATTGTCCTCGCCTTCTACGTGCCAGGGTTTATCTTGAATCGCTTTACTTACTGTTTTTTGGATAGAACCTACGATCGCATTTACATGCGTATTGGACGTACCGTTACAAACTATGAAGTAATCACAAACGGTGTTTTCAATTTCTCTTAAATCTAATAGATTTACATTTTGTCCTTTTACTTCGTCAACTCCTTGTATAATTAATGCAATTAACTCATCTGCGCTAGTTTTATTTTCCTGCATTCAAAAATTTTAATTTTTACAAAGTTATTATTTTTTTGTTCTTTTAGGTCTAGTTTTTAACAATACATTAAAGATTCACAATAAGAACTGTAAATGCAAATAATCAAACTTGATGCCACGCAATCTACAAATACCTATTTAAAAGATTTGTCATTTAAAAGGGAGTTAGATGATTTTACTGTCGTAACTACCAAAAATCAAACTTCAGGTAGGGGGCAGTTAAATGCGAAATGGGAATCTGAGCCTGGTAAGAATCTAGCATTCAGTATATTGAAAAAGAATTTGGATATTCCTATTCAACGAGTTTTTCTTGTAAGTGTTTGTGTTTCATTGGCTATAATAGAGAGCTTAAAAGATTTTGATATACCTGATTTAAGTATTAAATGGCCAAACGACATTCTGTCAGGTAATTACAAAATCGGCGGTATTTTGATCGAAAATATCATAACTGGTTCTAAAATTAAGCGAAGCATAATAGGTTTTGGTTTAAATGTAAACCAAAAATCATTTAAAAGCGCACCACATGCCTCTTCATTAAATGCGATAACCGGTACTGATTTTGATCTTGATGAAATTTTTTATTCGCTGATAGAACATCTACATCAAAACATGATCAAACCTTTTCAATTAATGGAAAGTGAATTGTATGCACAGTATCATGCCCATTTATTTAAAAAAGGGCAAATGAGTACGTTCAAGATTCACGATGACATACAAATTACCGGTACAATTGAAAAAGTTTCTATTGACGGTAAATTGGTAGTGAAACTAGTAAATGGTGATTTTCAAGAATTTGGCTTAAAAGAAATACAGTTACTGTATTAGATTTTTGACAAATTTGTTGACAGCGTATTTATAAAATTCGTGATTGGTGATTTGATCATCATGGCCATCATGGCATTAAATTCACCTTTGAAGCTTAAAATAACTTCACTTTGCTGACCATCAACTTCTTTGATGTCTGCCGTTAAGGTGAATGGCAATTTATCACTGGCCGCACCTAAAATTATTTGTTCAAAAGGAGTTTGCTCTTTTTTTTCCAATACAATTTCGGGCATGCCTTTTAAGGCAAAAAGAAATCTATTTTCATTAAGTACTTCGAACTTATCAATGTTTTCTGGCATTAACTGTCTAAAATTAGATAGTTCGTTCAAAAAGTTAAAAGTATCTTCTTTACTTTTTGCTACTTGTGCCTTAGGCGTTTCTATAAACATATATTATTTATTTGTCCATTTAGAAGGGTCTTTCCTCCATTCCATTAAAGTTGCTAATTGCTCTTCTTTTACATAACCAGTGTCAGAAGCTTGTTCAATTAAATGAGCGTAATTGCTTAACGTGTGCAACTCTGTATTTTCTTCTTTAAAATTAGAATCGGCAGTTTCAAAACCATATGTAAAAATAGCCAACATGCCTTTAACTTTGGCATCTATAGCTTTTAGTGCCTTTACGGCATTTAGGCTGCTTTTACCGGTACTGATCAAATCTTCGATCACAACCACCGTTTGGTGTGCTTCTAAATGACCTTCTATTTGATTTTGACGCCCGTGCGATTTAGGCTCAGGACGTACATATACGAATGGTAGGTTGAGTTTGTCCGCTACCAAAGCACCAATGCCAATTGCCCCGGTGGCAACCCCAACAATACAATCTGGCTTGCCATATAATTGTTCAACTTGCTTAGCCATTTCATCACGAATATAGTTTCGGATGATAGGGTAAGAAAGTAAAATCCTATTGTCGCAATATATAGGAGATTTCCAACCCGAAGCCCATGTAAAAGGATTTTCGGGTTTCAATTTTATTGCATTAATTTGCAAGAGAAGCTCTGCCGTTTTTTTTGCAGTGTTTTTGTCTAAAACCATGACGCAAATGTATAAAGTTTTTGTTAATGAATTGCCTTTGATTTTAACAAATAAACTCTCCGATACCACAAAGGGTGAGTATTTTTTGTTAAATAAGGAGTCTATTGAAGAGGCTATAAGTTCATTGAGGAAGGGGAAGTTGGAGGAAGCGTTCATATACCACCCAAACCACGATGAAATTTTAAAAAAGTTTACTCAAGAAATACCACTGGTAATAGCGGGAGGTGGTGTTGTGTACAATAAGGAAAGAAAAGTTCTTTTCATTTATAGAAATGATAAGTGGGATTTGCCAAAAGGAAAACTTGATAAAGGCGAAACAATTGAAGAGTGTGCCATACGTGAAGTAGAGGAAGAAACAGGAGTCAAAGGCCTTCGATTGGATAATTACTTGCGCACTACATATCATGTTTTTAGGCGTAATGGTATTACCAAACTAAAACAAGTATTTTGGTACGAAATGAGTACCGATTATGAGGGTAAATTAAAACCTGAGAAAAAAGAAGGCATTTTTAAAGTTAGATGGAAAGGTCCTGAAAAAATTAAAAAAGCCTTGGAGAATTCTTATGTGAACATAAGAATTCTATTTGAAGAAGATTAAATTCAGTTAGTTATTCTATAGATCGGATATTGCATGTAAGCCTCCTCATAGTGTTTACTATGTTTAAATAACCATTTTAGTTGTAGGTACCAGTTGTTCTTAAAATCTAAGTCTTCTATCTTTTTATTTTCAAATTCAGATTTTAGTATGGTATCATTGTTTAGCATCTCTAAAGCGGTGTCCTCAAAAACATAAGGAGAAAATCCTTCTTTTTGTTGTAGAATAGTATCAAAAAAGTTCCAGTTAAAAAATGAATCTACGGCACTAGGCTCCAATGTTTCAATAATATATCTAAGACCGGGTTGATCTACTGGTATTACAATATCGCCAGCTTTGAATTCTTTAGTAATATTGGTCACGTTTACAGAAGTATTATAATGAGGATAATGACCTTCGTAAGGTGATGTATACGTACTGTAATCGTCAATTTGATATGATTCGACCAATATCGTGGAATCTTGTTTTAATTCAGTGTACGAAATTTTATTCAAGTCCAATCTTTTAATAACATTGTGCCACTGCTTTCCTAGTACGTATGCTTTTGGTATTTGGATGGAGTCAGATGCCTTAAAATAATCTTGATAAGTTATTTCAGTTTCTATAGGTACTTCTCGGTTATATTTTAGTCTGTTAAAACCTGTAATTTCACTAGTTAATGTATCGGCCTTAAACCCTTTAAATATAAAACTTGAAGCTTTAGTTGTATCTACTTGCCATTGAGTAGGGTAGTAATCATTCTGCTGAAAAGCGTTTTTTGCAGCATTTCTCATTTCTTTTATTTTGCGACCATCTTTTTCTGCTATTGCAATCATGTTCAACATGAGTTGGTACGTTCCCGCTACACGTTGATCGTAGGGTTTTAGCATATGTGTCTCTACCATCATACCTACGGTATTCCATAGCGTGGTGTACCCCGTAGAGTACCTAGGGTTGTCCAGAAATTGCTGAAATCCATTTTCTGGCGGTGAGTTAAATACATTTACATAGGGCGTAATATCCCACCCGTTGTTCAATAAAGAGTCTTGTAGTTGGGGCATTAGGTCATCATGAACATATTTACCCAATTTTCCTCCTAATTTATTGTGCTGGGTAAATAAATGGGTAAGGGTGTATTGATAGTCCGCACCGTTGCTAACATGGTTATCTATAAAAACATCTGGATCAATTAGATGAAAAATCTTGTTAAAGGTTTCCGTGTTTTTGGTATCCGTTTTTATAAAATCCCTATTAAGGTCATAGTTCTTGGCATTACCTCTAAAACCATATTCAACCGGGCCATTTTGGTTGGCACGGGTGGTACTGTTCCTATTAAGGGCGCCACCAACATTATAAACAGGTATGGTAGCAATAATGGTTTCTTTAGGCGTTTTAATTTCATTGCTTGCCAAATCTCTAAAAAGTAACATGGTAGCATCTATACCATCACTCTCCCCAGGATGAATACCGTTATTGATCAATAACATGGTATTGTTCGTCGCTAATTTTTTGAAATCGAAATCACCTTTGCTACTAAATGTTACCACATGTAGCGGCTTGCCACTATCAGTAGTGCCAATGGTCTGTATGTTTATAGTTGAAAATTCTTTGGCAAGTTTTATGTAAAAATCTATTACCTGTTCATAGGTAGCCGTTTCGGTTTTATTGGAAGTTTCAAACGGTGTAGGAAAATCTGTTTTGGTATCTTCAATCTTATTCTCGCAAGAAATCAATGAAAAAAACAATAATAGAGGTAGGATCGCTTTCATGAACAATCAATTAAATTGGTTTAAAGGCCATTAATTGATTGTAAAAATAAGGATTACTTTATTGGTTTATGCAACTTGGGTAATTTCTACAATTTTATTTCTATCAATGGGTTTTTGGTTAAAAGTTATGAGATGATGACTTTTACCTTTAAAATATTCCCATTGTTGTTGGTCACGAGGGTCAATTGAAGAGGTGACAATATTAATTCTAATTTTATCGGTAATGGGAAGATTGATGAAAGCTTCTAAAAACTCCCATCCATCCATAATAGGCATATTGATATCTAAAAATATAATTTGCGGAATTTGTTGTTCATTATTAAAAAAATCGATCATAGCGTCTATGGCAATTTTGCCATTTGCATATGATGCAATCGTATTACAATCTACGCTAGAAGAGATTAATTTTCGCAAACCAAAAACGGTAATTGCGTCGTCATCTATAATAGTGATATCACTAATTTTTTTCATTAAAGAAAATTTTAAATTCTGTTCCTTCTCCTTCTACACTACTAACTTCAACTTTACCGTTCATAGCGTCAATTTGGTTTTTGGTTAGGTATAGTCCTATACCTCTGGCATCTTTATGGTCATGAAAGGTTTTATACATACCAAAGAGTTTTTTGCCATATTTCTCCAAATTTATTCCTAAACCATTGTCTTTTATGGTCAATATTGAATAATTATCTTTTTTCTCCGCACTTAATTCAACTTTGGCTTCTCTTTCGGGGTGTTTATATTTTACCGCATTAGAAATAAAGTTGGTTAAAATGCTATCTAAATATGCCGGTACTGAACTTACCGTGAAATCTTCTGGTATGTTGTTTTCAATAGTGGCATTATTATTTAAAATAAGTGAAGATAAACCTTGCTTAGCATCTGTTATCTTTTCATTTAAATAAAGTTCTTTAATTTCTATATTGGTGTTAGTATTTATTGAAACTACTTCATTTAAATTGTCTAAGGTTTCAAGTAAGCTATTAGAGGCCTTGGTCAACATTTCTACGATCTTTGTCTTTTCATCTTCATCTTTTTCGTTTTCTAAAAAGTTCAGCAGCATTGAAAAATTTGCCGAGTGAGAACGTAAATTATGTGAGACTATATGTGTAAAGTTCAGTAGTTTTTTGTTTTGTACCGAGGCAATGTTTATAATGTTTCTTAATTCTTTTTCTTTTTCTTTAAGTTTTGTAATATCTAAACTAATACCTACAATACCATAAGCTATTCCTTTACTGTTTAATAATGGAATTTTAGAACTAAGAAAAGATGTTGACTTACCATCTAAAGTAATTTTTTTTGTTTCCTTACCAATAATAGGTTCAAGAGTGTTCATTACTTTTAAATCCTCTGCTCGTATTTTTTCTGCGGTCTTAAAAGGATAAAGGTCAAAATCGTTTTTACCTATAACTTCTTTTGGGTCTTTTACGCCAAGGTATTCGCATTCCGCTTTATTGATCAATACCTTTCTGGATTCTGTATCCTTAATGTATACGTTAACAGGTAAATTGTCAATTAGCGTTCTTAACAGTTTTTCATTATCTATAGTTTTAATGTTTGCTTCAACCTGCTCATGTATATCTTGAAAAGTACCTATAAGACCAACCATTTCACCTTTATTATAAATAGGTTTCCCCCCGGCCATTACCCATTTTTCTTTTCCGGCAGCTGTTATGATCTGCAATTTTAAATTACTCCAAGCCTTACCTTTATTTTGTGCTTCGTACAAAGCCATTGATATAGTATTTCTACTATGTCCCTCTTTGTAATAAAATAAGGCATTTTCAATGTTCGGAGAAAAATTTTGCGGTACCTCGTGTATGGCTTTGGTAGTTTCGCACCAAATAAGTTGGTTTTCGGCAATGTTATACTCCCATCTACCAATTTTGCTAATTTCTGCTTGTTGTTGAAGAAATAGTTCTTTCTTGTTCAATTCAAGCTCATTGTTTACTGCATCGGTAATGTTACTTAATTGAATGATGGCCCCAACGATATTTTCATCAACATCATACCAAGGCGCATTGCTCCACTCGAACCAAAGCTCTTGTCCGTCGCAATCAGTGGCTTTATGAATGCCCATTGGCTGAGGATTACCGTTAAAACAATTTTCTATTACCATTTTCCATTTATGGCTTAAATCGGGAAAAACGTCAAATAAGCTATCAGATTTACAGCACTCATTATTTTTATTAAAAAGACTCGTCCATTTGTCAGAAGTCTGAACAATATTAAAATTAGTATCAATGAAGGCTGTTGGTGCCGGCAATTGTCTAATTAAGAACGAGGCATTTGATGTTAGGGGAACTTTTACCATACCGATGAAATTTCTTACGAATTTAACGGGAATGACATATTTAACTATATAATTGTTGTGAATGCTGCCATTTACGTTGTAAAAGATTTAAAAAACTACTTTTTAATTATGTTTTTACTTTTTGTTAAAATGAAACCTAAAAATAGAACCTTGCCCAGGTGTGCTTTCTACAGTGATTTTACCGTTCATGGCTTCCATTTGGTTTTTTGTGATGTAAAGACCAATACCTCTAGATTCTTTGTTTCTATGAAAGGTCTTATAAAGACCAAAAAGTTGGTCTCCATACTTTTCCAAATCTATCCCCAATCCGTTATCCTCAACGCTTAAAGTGGTATAGTTTTTATCTTCCTGTACGCTTAAAATTATGATAGGTTTTTTTTCTTCACACCTATATTTAATAGAATTGGTAATGCAGTTGGTCAAAATACTATTTAAGTAAGCTGGTAAAGCTTTAATAGTCGTGTTATCTGAAATTTCATTAATAATTTTACCATTGGTCTGTTTAAGCAACCCTGCTACATTTTGCTCCACAACAAAAACACTTTCGTTAAGGTTAAGTGATTTCTTTTCATTGTTTACATTTGATTTTACCGCTACAATTTCCCTAAGACCTTTAATTGTTTCAGATAAATTGTCAGATGCGTTAAAAAGCATTGTCATATACTTATTTCGCTGGGTTAGGCCTTTCTCGTCATTAAGAAAGTTTAAGAGCAACGAAAAGTTAGTAGCGTGTGTTTTAAGGTTGTGAGAAACCATGTGGGCAAAATTAAGAAGTTGATCATTTTTTTCTCTTGATGCCGAAATGGTATTCTTTAATTTTTTTTCTAATTTGGTTTGTGTGGTAATATTTTCTACAGTGCAGAGAATACTCTTTTTATTGTTTTTACCCACAACTAAATTACCTGTAACCTTTAAATTTAAATGATGTTTTAGTTTATTGGTGAAGGTGAATTTAACAGGCTTAAATGCGCCGTTTTCTTCTAATTGATCTGTTAAACTTTCTAATTTTCCGGTGACTGAAGAATTAACGAATTTTTTAAAGCTCTGGTTTAAGAAAGTGGGCTTCTCAAATCCAGATAATTTTAAAAATTGATGATTGACATTTATAAATCTCCCAGTTTCAAAATCAACAATGGCAAGACCTTGAGGAATTTTCTCAAATAATGGGTATTCATTAAGTTCGTCTTCTAATTTTGAAAGTTGAACATCTATTTGATTTTCTTTATCAACCTCTTGAATGGTTCCTATGACTCTAATGCATTTACCATCTTTAAACTTTGGTCTACCAATGGTGTTTACCCAAATAATATTCCCATTCTGTTGTTTAAGTTGAGCTTTTACATTCCAAGGTTTTCCTAGGTTGATAGCCTCTTCCACTGCTTTTTGTATTATTTTTTTAGAGTCATCTATGTAAAAAGCAATGGCATTGTCTAAAGTTGGTTCAAAGTCGGTTTTTACACCATATATTTTATTTACAATTGGTGTCCAGTGTAAAGAGTTGTTGATAATGTCAAGCTCCCAACTGCCAATTTTTGCGACAGAACTTTTATTATTAAGTAACAGTTTTGTTTTATTCAGTTCCCGTTCTAATTCTTCTGTTTTTGAAATGGGCTCAACTTTAATGATCACACCAATTATATTTCCATATCCATCTTTCCAAGGATTTAAGTGCCATATGGAATCTTCAGATGAATAATGACAATCTTTAGCGTTGTATTTAAACTTAATGTCCCGTAAACCGTCTAAACTATATTTTAAACGGGTAGAAAGATCTTGAGACAGTTCAGGAAATAGACTTGTAAAGTTTTCACCTTCTATTTGGTCAAGATCCAATTGAAAATTGGCAAGCCATCTAGGTGATGCACTCATTAAATTAAAACCAGTATCTATAATGGCAATAGACGATGGAATTTGGTTGATCCAATCTAAAGAAAATGATGAACTATTTTTTGATTTAAGCATAGGTGGAAAGAATTTTCCTACTAAATTATAAGAATATTCTAACCTTGCCTCGTAAATTGTTGTGTTTTTGCGAAAAAGTGTGGTTCAGGCAGCCTTTTATGTTGTCAGGCCGATGAAATGCATCTATATTCTTACAGAATCGGGTACTAGACCTGTATAATCGCCTCCATTGCGTATTACGTCTCTTACAATAGACGAACTAATGTACGATTTGCCCGATGAGGTCAATAAAAACACGGTTTCTATCTCAGATAACTTTCTATTTGTATGGGCTATGGCCTTCTCAAATTCAAAATCTCCAGGATTACGTAATCCCCTTAAAATAAAATTAGCATCTACTTTCTTACAAAAATCTACTGTTAGTCCTTCATACGACTTAACGGATATAGATGGTACATCTTTGAAAGCTTCCTCAATAAATTTTATACGTTGTTCTAGACTGAACATGTATTTTTTGTCTGCATTTTTTCCTATAGCAATAATTACTTCATCAAATAAAGTAATACCTCTCATAATAATATCATGATGACCTAAGGTCAATGGGTCAAAAGAACCAGGAAAAATTGCGCGTCTCATATATTGGTTTTACTTTCTAAATATAGGTAATTTAAGACAATGCCTCTGTTATAGCATGTTCAAATAACATGCCCAGGTCAATACCTGCCTCTTTTGCTTGTTGAGGTAAGATACTTTCAGTGGTTAAACCCGGTGTGGTGTTCATTTCCAATAAATAAGGCTCGTCACCAATAAAGATGAATTCACTTCGGGAAAAACCGGTCATTTTTAAAACATCGTATATTTTCTTGGAGGCTTGAGTAACATTTTTCAATTGTGTATCATTAATTCTGGCAGGGGTGATTTCTTGTGATTTACCTTCATACTTGGCTTCGTAATCAAAGAAATCGTTTTCAGAAACAATTTCGGTAATAGGGAAAACAGTTGTTTCTCCCTTCAGTTTTAAAACACCTACGGATACTTCGGTTCCTTCAAGAAAACCTTCAATAATAATTTCATCGTCTTCTTTGTATGCTGTTTCAATGGCACTTTTTAGGTCTTTGGCTTCATAAACTTTGGTGATGCCATAACTACTTCCAGATTTGTTCGCTTTAACAAAACAGGGAAGTTTTACTTTTTCTATGATCTCATTTTCATTGATATCATCGCCTAAGTTTAAGTAATAAGATGGAGCTGCTTTAATGCCGTAAGGTTTAAGAACACTTAATAGATCCCTTTTATTAAAGGTAAGGGCGGCCTGGTAAAAATCACATGAAGTATGTTTTAGTCCTAAAAGTTCAAAATAGGCTTGCATTAAGCCATCTTCACCCGGTGATCCGTGAATAGCATTGAAAATACAATCAAACGTTACCGATGTGCCATTAAGGGGAATGGAAAAATTATTCCGGTCAATGGGGGTTTCCTTTTCATTATCATCGACATGAACCCATTTATCCTTAAAAATATGAATTCTATAAAGGTTGAACTTTTCTTTATCTAGGTAATTATAGACCACATTACCACTTTTAAGCGATATTTTATATTCACTAGAATAGCCGCCCATTATAATTGCAATATTTTTTTTCATCTATTTGGTCAGTTAAGAATGCTTTAGCAAAGATGAAGCATTGAAATAAAATATAAAAGAAAACCTTTAGCATTCATCTAAGGGAATATATTTTTATGGATATGATCTAACTATAGATCTATGCGCATGAATTGGTACGGGGGCATTTACTATATTTGTCGGGTCAAATAATATCTATGAGGAATTTTTTCAATTTTTTAAAAAGCAAAACCTTTTTAATTCAATTAGGTCTTGCGGTACTGGTATTGATAATCACCATTTTTCTTGTGTTAAGGTACTTGAACAGTACTACTAATCATGGTGAATTTGTAGAAGTGCCAGACTTTTCTAAGAAGTCTGTCATGGAAATGAGAAAATCTATTGAAGAGGCCGGTTTGCGATATGAAGTGTTGGACTCTGCAAATTACAATCCAGATTATCCTAGATTTTCAATCATAGAACAAAACCCTACGGCAGGATCAAAAGTAAAGGAAAATAGAAAGGTGTATTTTACGGTAAATCCTTCTGGATATAAGAAAGTTACCGTTCCTCAAATAATTCAAGTGACCAAGCGTAATGCCTCTTCAATGTTAAAGGCAGTTGGTTTAGATGTACAAAGGGTTACCTATATAGATGAGTTGGGTAAAGATATGGTGTACCGTATAAAATTTAAGGGTAAGGATATTAAGCCCGGTGATAAGTTGCCAAAAACATCTAAGATAGAATTGATCTGTGGAAATGGCAGTATTACCGAAAGAGCCATTATTAAATCTGAATCAGAAGATTAGATGGAAGAGAACATGGAGCGCCCTGAGAATGAAGATGGCGAACTTTTTGAACATCATAGAGTTGTAGCGTCTAAAGGTCAAGTACCTTTAAGAGTGGATAAGTTTTTAATGAATTTCATTGAAAATGCTACGCGAAATAAAATTCAACAATCCGCGAAAGATGGTCATGTTTGGGTCAACGATCAGATTGTAAAATCTAACTACAAGGTAAAGGCAGGTGATGAGGTAAAGGTTCTTTTTGAGCATCCACCGCATGAGTTTTTATTGGTTCCAGAAGATATACCTTTAGATATTGTTTATGAAGATGATGTATTATTGGTGGTGAATAAACCTGCAGGCATGGTTGTACATCCCGGGCATGGTAACTATTCAGGAACCTTAATTAATGCCTTAATACATCATACTGATAATTTGCCATCTAACAGTAACGAGAGACCCGGTTTGGTGCATCGTATAGATAAAGATACATCGGGCTTACTGGTCGTAGCAAAAACTGAAGCCGCAATGACCCATTTGGCCAAGCAGTTTTTTGACAAGACTTCAGAAAGGGAGTATATAGCTTTAGTTTGGGGTAATATTGAAGAAGATGAAGGCACTGTGGAGGGTCATGTAGGTAGAAATCCTAAAAATAGATTGCAAATGCATGTTTTTCCAGAAGGGGAAGAAGGTAAAGAAGCAGTAACCCATTTTAAGGTTTTGGAAAGATTAGGTTACGTTACTTTAGTATCATGTAAACTAGAAACGGGTAGAACACATCAAATTAGGGTTCATATGAAATATATAGGTCATACCCTTTTTAATGATGAGCGTTATGGTGGTGAAAAAATATTGAAGGGAACAACCTTTACAAAGTATAAACAATTTGTGGAGAATACCTTTAAACTATTGCCTAGACAGGCATTACATGCCAAAACTTTAGGTTTTGTACATCCTGTTACGGGTGAGCATATGAGTTTTGATTCTGAAATACCAGATGATATGGCCAATGCAATTGAAAAATGGCGTAGCTATAGCAAGAACAGTACAGCATAAGATTTTTCAATACCACTATTTAAACTCTTTTATATCTTTTGTAGGTCTTCAAGTTGATCATGTTTATTTTTGGAGAATTAAAATTGCATTATGAAAATTGTTATTTCTCCGGCAAAGTCATTGAACTATGAAAGTGACTTGCCAACAACTAAATATACATCGCCAGAATTTATTGAAGATGCTGAAAAGCTGAATAAAATATTAAAGAAGAAAAAGCCAAAAGCACTTTCTGAATTGATGTCCATTTCAGATAACTTGGCACAATTAAACTGGCAGCGTAATCAAGATTTTACAACACCGTTTACACCTGAAAATGCCAGACCGGCAATTTATGCCTTTAGCGGTGATGTATACCAAGGCTTAGATGCTTATACGTTAACCGAAGAGAAGATTGAAATTTTACAACAATCGCTCAGAATTCTTTCGGGGCAGTATGGTATATTGAAACCTCTAGACCTTATGCAACCTTACCGTTTAGAGATGGGAACATCTTTAAAAATTGGAAGAAAGAAAAACCTATATGAATATTGGGGAGAAAGGCTTACCGATCATTTGAACAATGAAATGGAAGAAGGGGAGCTATTGGTGAACTTAGCCAGTAACGAATATTATAGTGCATTAAAACCGAAAAAAATTAAGGCAGATATTATTACTCCGGTATTTAAAGATTGGAAGAATGATAAGTTAAAGATAATTAGCTTTTTTGCCAAAAAAGCTAGGGGTTCTATGGTGAGGTATATTATTGATACAAATGCAAAAACTCTTGAAGATATAAAAGGTTTTAATTTAGATGATTATCAGTTTAGTAAAGAGCATACTTTAAAAGAAAATCAACCCGTTTTTATTAGATAAAATATTATTATCTCTTTTTCGTTCTAAAGGTATAACAATACGTCTATGAAAAGGGTTTATTTGCTATCTGTAATTATCGTTGTCCTATTATTCTCGTGTACTGATAGGGATGATGAGGTTAATCTTGTCAATATTCGTATTCACAATAACACAGAACTTTTTTTTAGTGAAGTAAGAATTGCGGATAAAGATACTGTGTATGAGAATATCGCGGCAGATGAGTTTTCAACTTATATGGAGTTTGAAACTGCATTCGCCAATCCTGCAATAGCGATACTTACAGATTCAACAAGTCTTAACTATTTTCCAACAGATGTTTTATCAGATTCCTTACCTATTGGTTTTTATACCTATGAAATATCTTTGGATGAAGATAACCAAGTAGATTTAACCTTTAGAATAGACGATTAGAACTATTTCTTTTTACTGATTTTTATTTTTTCTTCTACGGTAGGTCTCTTTTTAATTTTACGAGGTCTTCTTGCCCCGTAAGAATTATTAGATATTTTTCCTTTTTTAGATTTTCTGTCTCCTTTACCCATAATATTGTTCTTTCTATTAAAGTAAGTAATTTAGTCATGATCGGTCATTTTAATAGGCTCAAGAGAATAAATCACTAATGCAAAAGATTTTTAAGCATATTCACCCATATGAACCATTTATTGACAATTCTACTGAAAAACTTATAGTGGGGACCTTACCGCCACCTCGTTTTACTACCGGTGATTTAAAAGAAGGAGATGTAAACTTTTGTTACGGAAGCAGGGACGGGCAGCTATGGCCTATTTTAAATAAAATCTTTGATCTTAATTTGAAATTTGAAACCACTAGTAAAGCTATTGATCAGCGCAAAATATTTTTGAAGGATAGAAAAATTGGCATATGCGACATAGTAGCTTCTGCAGAAAGAGAGAAAATTGATGCTTCTGATTTAGGTATGCAGAATATAGCATTAAGAAATGTTCTCGGGTATCTAGAAGAATATCAAAAAATACACACGCTTTTATTTACAGGTGGTAATAGTAAAAATGGACCGGAATATTTTTTCCGAAAACATTTAAAGGAAAGTGCGGTAGCATTAAAATTGATTTCTAATCAGGTGCCTAGAATTCATGAGTTTGTACACCCAAGTACTAATAAACTCATAAGAACGGTTTCGTTAACGGCACCTTCTGGTGCAGCAAATAGGGCAGTAGGTAGTTTGGATTTGTATAAGAAAATGAAAAGTGAAAATCCTAAATTCAATACTATAGACTTTAGAGTGTTACAGTATAAAAAATATTTTTAATAGAGGTGATGGTTCTGTAAGTGGATAAACTAAAAAGAGTCTTGCTTTTAAGACAAGACTCTTTTACGAGAACACTATATGAAAATGAAAAATTTTTTTACTTATTTACATTGTAAAGATATATAGGCACTACTGTTTTTTGGAATATTTGTTGTCAATACAGACAATTTTGTGGTATACTTCTAGGAATATGATATTTCACAAAAATCATTCTCTAAATTCTCTTGGAATAGCGATATTTATGTTCGAAATTTAAAGAGTTTGTCGTAATGGTACGACTAAAAGTTTTTTAATATATGCAACAAAAAGAAAGATTAGCAGAATTTAAGAAATCTGTTCAAAATAAATTTAATGTTTACAATAGTCTATTCTTAAACCTTCCCTACGAGAATATTGAAAATGTAGGTATGTTGATTCCTTTATTACTGAATCAATCTGAAAAGGGGTTAAGTGACGGACTAAACCCAAAAGAAATTCTTGAGAATTTTTTCGAGAATTTTGTAGAAATAAAATCAGAAAAAGAACAAATAGACTTTATGTTTCGCATCATACAGTATGTAGAAAGACAAGTTGTTCTTTATGATAGTGTAGAAGATGCGGCGTTCCCAAAGTTACACAAGCATTCTAGTTCATTGTCATTAAAAGATTATTTTCAGTTGGTTGAAAAAAATAAATCTTGGGATACTATTTGGGACAAGTTGAGTACGTTCAGTGCACGTATAGTTTTAACGGCGCACCCAACACAATTTTATACTCCGGCGGTTTTAGATATCATTACAAACCTTAGAACTTTAATATTAGAAGATAAAATTGATGAAATAGATGTAGGTCTACAACAACTAGGCCTTACGTCTTTGATCAATGCAAAAAAACCGACACCTTTAGATGAAGCCAAAAATATAATCTACACGCTAAGACATGTATATTATGATGCAATTGGTGATATGTATGCTTATATCAAGGGTAGTACAGGGTCAAAGAATTTTGAAAATCATGATATTGTCAAGTTAGGTTTTTGGCCTGGCGGCGATAGAGATGGAAATCCGTTTGTAACTGCAGATATCACCAGAGATGTAATGAACGAGCTTCGTTTAACGTTAATGAAGTGCTATTATAATGACCTTAAAGGTTTGGTGCATAAACTTACCTTTAAAGATGTACAAGAACCGTTGCAGAAGCTTAGGGGTAATTTATACACGGCCATGTTCGATAGTTCTAAGGATATTGGTTATGAAGATTTAATTGTTCCTTTAGAAGAAATACAATCCATATTAATAGAAAAATACCAAAGTCTTTATCTAAAAGATTTGGAAAAATTTATTGATAAGGTAAAGATATTCAAGGTGCACTTTGCTACAATAGATATACGCCAAGACCATAGTATGCATACCAAAGTAATGGTAGAAGTATTAAAAAAGAATGGTTTTATCAATGATGAGCTAAGTGAGTTATCTGACGAGGAATTATTGGATATTCTTTTGCATAAGAATTTAAATTTGGTAGCAGATGATTATGAAGAAGATATTGTAAAAGATACTATTAAGAACATACTTCAATTACAGACCATACAGGCTAAAAATGGAGAAGAAGGATGTAATAGATACATTATCAGTAATTCTGAAGATAAGTATTCCATTTTGTTTGTTTACGCACTGTTTAGATGGTGTGGCTGGGCAGACAAAGAAATAACGTTTGATATAGTGCCGTTGTTCGAAACAATGAACGGAATGGATACAGCTCAAGATACCATGAAGTTTTTATTCAGTTTACCTGAGTATATGGCCCATTTAGAAAATAGAAATAAAAAGCAGACTATAATGCTTGGATTTTCCGATGGAACTAAAGATGGGGGCTATTTAAAAGCCAACTGGTCCATTTTAAAGACAAAAGAAGAGCTTTCAGAGGTTTGTGATCAGAATGATATTGCTGCCGTATTTTTTGATGGTAGGGGAGGCCCACCGGCAAGAGGAGGTGGAAAAACGCATCGTTTTTATGCTGCGCAGACCAATAAAGTGGCGAATAATGAAATTCAATTAACTATTCAAGGGCAAACCATAACAAGTACTTATGGTACCAAAGAACAGTTTATTTATAATAGTGAGCAACTATTGACCGCCGGATTGTCTAACACAATTTTAGGAAAAGAAATTGTTATATCTGATGCTGATAGAGAGTTGATTGAAGAGCTGTCAGAACTAAGTTTTAAAAAATATGATGATCTAAAACACCATGATAAGTTTATGCCGTACTTGGAAAACATGAGTACGCTTAAATATTACACAAAAGCAAATATTGGTAGTAGACCTGGAAAAAGAGGAAATAAGGCCAAACTTGAATTGTCTGATTTAAGGGCAATTTCATTTGTAGGGTCATGGAGTCAATTAAAGCAGAACGTACCAGGTTATTATGGTATTGGTACTGCTCTTGAGAAACTTGAAAAAGATGGAAGATTTGAAGAGGCCAAAAGGTTGTACCAAGAAGTACCGTTCTTTCAAGCTTTGATGATGAACAGTATGATGAGTCTTACCAAATGTTATTTTGAATTGACCAGTTACATGAAAGAAAATAAGGAGTATGGTGCTTTTTGGGAGATTCTTCATGCAGAATATGAATTATCTAAAGCAATGCTTCTAAAACTATCTGGCATGGAAATATTAATGAAGAAAGAAGCAATTTCTAGGGAGTCCATCAAAATTCGTGAGAGTATAGTCTTGCCTTTATTGGTTATTCAACAATATGCGCTTCAAAGGATTGGAGAAGGTACGGAGTATAAAGAATTGTACGAAAAGATTGTTACCAGATCACTATACGGTAATATCAATGCTAGTAGAAACTCAGCATAGTTTTTTATAAAATAACATCCTAATAAAAGCCCGATTCAAAATATTGAATCGGGCTTTTTACTTTGTTGGATATAGTGTGCTATTTTTTATTCTGTTGATTTTTAATAGTCTCCTTATCTATATCAAAATCGTTTGTTTCTATATTGGTATTCCCTGTCGGATTTGTTGGGTTATTTTGTTCTACTTTTCTTTTAAACTTTTTATTATCTTTTATAATTCCCATAATTTCAATTTTTTAGGTTCATATTTAAGATAATAAATTGAAAATGAGAACTCCGTTAATTAGTTAATAAAGCTTTGTTATAGAATGTTAAACTAAACTATTCAGTTTTACTTGGGCTAAGTAATGCATAAAACAATTTTATACCATACGCTATTTGTCCAATTTTTAAATTCTCATTAGGGCTATGTTGATTGTTATCTGGGTTCACCATTGGAACTATGAATGCAGGAATTTTTAGTTCATTGATAAATGGCGAAATAGGAACAGTACCGCCCATTATACGGATTTGAACAGGTTTTTCTCCAAATTTGGACTCCATGGTTTTAACTATGTTATTTCCAAAAGGGTTATTTAGATCGGTTCTAAAAGCATCCGTAACTGAGCCTTCCTTAATAGTAACAATTTTATCAAATTTTAGGCGGTCTTCCAGAGTGGGTTCCGTACTCATTACATGAAAACCTTGATTTTTTATGTGTTCTTTTACAAGGTTTTTAAGTTTTGTGCCATCACTTTCAGGTACTAACCTTAAATCTAATTCAGCTGTGGCGGTGGCCGGCACAATTGTTCTTGCTTTTTCTCCAACCCAGCCAGAGCCTAGTCCTCTAATATTTAAAGAAGGGTATTGCAATGCTTCTTGATAAAAACCGCCAACCTTTTCTGGGTTAGAGATGGCTAAATTGCTATTGATGACATCTGCATTGTCCGGAACGCTTTTTAAAATAGCTAGTG
The DNA here is from genome assembly GCF_001447995.1 of Maribacter dokdonensis DSW-8. NCBI lineage: Bacteria > Pseudomonadati > Bacteroidota > Flavobacteriia > Flavobacteriales > Flavobacteriaceae > Maribacter > Maribacter dokdonensis. Next base: position 80,694 of record NZ_LDPE01000008.1, read on the forward strand.
TTGCATCATCTAATGAGATTCCATCATAATATCCTTTTATAAGAACTTTTCCATTGGTATCTTTCATTGTTGCTAGTAGCTGTGCCAATTGAAAACCAGGGTTAGGAGCGTAGTTTCCGTAATGACCACTATGTTGTGGTTTTATAGGTCCGTGAGTTGTTATTGATAATGTTGTGATTCCTCTACAACCATAAACTATTGTTGGTTTCCCGGAAACGTGAACCGGACCATCGTTTATCACCAAAAAATCGGCTTTCAATAAATCTTTATACGTACGCACCGCTTGTGGTAATGGTGCGCTACTTTTTTCTTCTTCGCTATCTAGAATCACCTTTACATTAAAAGGTATGTCTATAGCATCTTTTTTAAGTGCGTCTATAGCATTCAAGAACATGATAATAGGACCTTTATCGTCTGAAGTTGATCTTCCAAAAAGGCGCCAGTCATAATTTATATCGTCGTTAAGTTCTGAGAAAGATTCAGTTTTCCAATCGTCTTCGGTTTTGGATTTTAAAACTACTTTATACGGATCTGGTTGATCCCATTTTGTAGCGTCTACAGATTGCCCATCTAAATGCATATAGAACAAAATAGTTGGCTTGTTGTCGTCCATGGGTAGAGCGGCAAAAAATAATGGTAGCCCTTCGGTTTCTAAAATGGTACTATTAAATCCGCGTTCAGTGAATTTTTTTCTCAGCCAAAAAAGGTTAGAATCAATATCGTCCGCATTTAATGCATCATTAGGTATAGCTACAAATTCCCTTAATTCGCCAATAGCATTCGCTACTTTAGATTTTATTAAAATGGAGTCTTGAGAATGGGCGGTAAAAAGTAATAAAAGGAATGTAAGTGTAAGAAGTTTTTTCATGGTCGTTCATGTAAATATATTCTTTAAAAGTAAGGAAAATAGAGTGAATAATCTGTGTTGGTACCAATATCATGGTATATGGAAAATTATAAATTAATTTAAAAAAAATAGTGCAAGAATAATATTCTTATTTAATGCGAATTTTAATTTTTGAATTAATAAAATGTATTACTTTGACAAGTTATAAATTGTAAATAATGAAAAATTTCATCCAATATTTCTTATTGTTTTTTGTTCTTTATTCATGTTCTGATGATAATACAATTTCTGAGATAGAAGAGATTGATTCTGGAAATATTGAAGTTACTGTTTTGCTGGGATCCGATGCAGCAATTGGTGCTGTTGTAACTACGAATCCAGAAACAAGAACATTGGTAGTAGGAGAATCTGGTGTAGTGGTATTTGAAACTATTGATACAGGAAATTATGTAGTCAACGTGGTATTGAACCAAAATCCTGATTTTCTATATTTTCAAGAAGTTGTACTTACTAATAATGTTACTGAAAAGATAGTTTTTAATATCCCTGAAATACCCGAATTAACTGAGCAAGATTTGGACGTTGATTTTTTATTGAATGTATCCTATAATAATTTGCGATCAATATTTAATGCAGATGCATATTTATCATATTGGGGGGATACTGGTACAGATATATTAAAAGCTAATCCAAATTTTAATGGTGAACTGGTTGATTTGGATGCCTATTCTTTTAATGCTCAATCTACTGTTATAAATCAGGTATGGGCAGAACATTATATTCAAATAAGGGGCTTGAATTTGGGAATCGACTATTTAATGGATTCTTCAAATGTTGTGTCCAGTGAGATAGATAGAAAAGAATTAGAAGCACATTTTAAATTTTTGAGAAGCTTATTATATTTCAATCTAATAAAAATATATGGCAATCCTCTTTTAAGCGTAACAGCTGAAATAGATTTAAGCGGTCCGCCAAACTATCCTCAAAATCCAAGTACCACCTACTCACAAATAGAAGAAGATTTGCTTTATGCAATTGAAAATTTACCAGTTTTAAATAGTAATGATCAGGCAAATCAGTGGAGCGCAAGATTTTTGTTGGCCAAAGTCTATATGACCATGGCCGGTTTTCCTTTAAATGAATACGGTAAATACGGCAGTGCTTTAGAACAGTTGAAAATTCTGCAAGGGCAGTATGAATTAATGTTAGATTATAATTCAGTTTTTAACGAAGAAAATGAAGCCTCAAATAGAGAAATTCTCTTTAAAATAACTTTTGATGGAGGTGAAGATTCCAAAAGTTCGTTTAACGATTATTGGGGGCCTTTGGGTATTGCTTCAGAAGATGCACTGTTACTTGTTTCTGGTTTTGAAAATTCATTCAATAGTTCCATGTTATTTGAAAATCCTGTTAGTTTTCCGATAGAAATTGAAGACAATCGGTTTAAGAATAACATAGCGACATTCTCTATTTCTGGTAATAATGTGGTTAATGAAGTAGATCCAAAGAATTGGAGACCATTAAAATGGTATAACGGAGAATTGCCTGATGCAGATTTTGAGTCTACATCGTTTGACTATCCTGTTTTTAGATATGCAGATGTATTGTTGTTGTTAGCAGAAGCTGAGAATGAAGTAAATGGACCAACTCCTTTAGCTTATGCAGCGATTAATCAAGTTCGGGAAAGAGCATTTGGGAACGAGAACAATGTACCTGGAAATCTTAATAAGGATCAATTCTTTGATGTAATTTATTTAGAGCGAAAATTAGAATTATGTTTTGAAGGCCATAGACGAGACGATTTAGTTAGATGGAACAAACTTCAAGAAGTTATAGATGGTTTTAACTCTACTAATGACTTTTCTAAAGATTACCAACCTCACGAGTACGTTTGGCCAATACCGCAATCGGAAATAGACTTAAATCCTAATGCGGTACAAAACCCAGGTTATTAGAAAGTAGTTTATCGTATAGTATTCACAAATTCTGAAATGGAGTTTACGCCATTAGCCGTTAAATGTTTAATAAAGGCAGAACCAATTATTGCACCTTTAGCGGTTTTGGTTGCTTGCTTAAATGTTTCTTCGTCTTTAATTCCAAAACCGACAATTTGTGGGTTCTTTAAATTCATTTTGTCAATGCGCTCAAAATAACTTTCTTGCTCTTGACCAAAACCGGATTTTGATCCTGTGACACTTGCAGAACTTACCATATAGATAAATCCGTTAGAGGCATCGTCTATTTGGTGAATACGGTCATCACTGGTCTGCGGAGTGATTAGAAAAATGTTTAAGAGTCCGTGTTTTTTAAAAATTTCCTCGTATTCTTCCTGGTAAACATCTAGCGGTAAATCTGGTAAAATGAGTCCGTCAATTCCAATTTCTTGACACTTTTTACAAAATGCCTCAATACCGTATTGTAACATTGGATTAAAGTATCCCATAATAATCAATGGTATAGAAACCGTTTTACGAATATCTCTTAGTTGACTAAAAAGAATTTCGGTGGTCATTCCGTTTTTTAAAGCGGCGGTAGAACTTTCCTGAATTGTTGGTCCGTCTGCCAAAGGATCACTGAACGGTAATCCTATTTCAATCATATCAACACCGTTCTTTTCTAAATCTTCAATAATTTTTACCGTATCGTTCAATGATGGGTAACCGGCCGTAAAATATATAGATAGAAGCTTTTTATCTTCTTTTAATTTTGATGTTATTCTATTGCTCATAATAAGGTTATGCTAACTTAAAGTAATCAATATATGTGTTCAGGTCTTTATCTCCACGGCCGGAAAGGCTAATAACGACGACATCATCTTTTTTGAATTTCCTATGTTCAAAAATGGCAAATGCATGCCCTGTTTCTATAGCGGGAATAATACCTTCTAATTTTGATAATTCCAATCCTGCAGCCATGGCTTCATCATCTGTAGCCGAATAAAATTCTGCACGGCCAGATTTGTAAAGGTGAGAATGCATAGGACCAACGCCTGGGTAGTCTAGCCCGGCAGAAATGGAGTAAGGCTCAGTAATTTGTCCATCTATGGTTTGCATCAACATGGTTTTACATCCATGAATGATTCCTACTTTTCCAAGGGCGGATGTTGCTGCGCTCTCACCAGAATCCACGCCTTTACCTGCAGCTTCAACTGCAATAATGCCAACCTCAGGCTCGTGTAGAAAATGATAATAGGTACCTGCGGCATTACTGCCACCACCAATACAAGCTACCACGTAATCTGGGTTTTCACGACCTTCTCTCTCTTTTAACTGCCATTTTATTTCCTCGGATATTACCGATTGAAAACGAGTGACCATATCTGGGTAAGGGTGTGGACCAATGGCAGAACCAATGATATAATGGGTGTCTACCGGATTGTTGATCCAATCTCTAATGGCTTCGTTGGTAGCATCTTTAAGTGTTCTACTTCCAGATTTTGCAGGTCTAACTTCAGCACCCAACATTTTCATACGGGCAACATTTGGCGCTTGGCGCGCAATATCTATTTCCCCCATGTAAACAATACATTCCATACCCATAAGAGCACAAACGGTTGCCGTGGCCACACCGTGTTGTCCAGCACCGGTTTCGGCAATAATTCTAGTTTTGCCCAACTTTTGAGCCATAAGAATTTGACCTATGGTGTTGTTCACTTTATGTGCACCAGTATGATTAAGATCTTCTCTTTTTAGGTAAATTTTGCAACCATGTTTTTCAGAAAGGCGTTTAGCAAAATATAGGGGAGAAGGTCTACCCACATAGTCTCTTAACAGCTGATGAAACTCTTTTTGAAAAGAATCTTCATGCATCAATTTTAAATAATTTTGGCGTAGTTCCTCTACATTTGGGTACAACATTTCCGGTATATAGGCACCACCAAATTCACCGTAGTATCCTTTTTCGTCAGCATTATAATTCATAGCGCTTCTTTAAACTTTTGTAATTCTTCAATATTTTTTAACCCTGGATCTATTTCAAATTTGCTATTTACATCAATGGCATAGCAGAATTTAGACTCGGGTGATTTCATAAACTCATTAATTTTATCAAGACTGTTCAAACCAATTCCCCCACTTAAAAAGAAAGGCTTGTTAGAAGGATAATTCTTAAGGACAGACCAATTAAAGGTATAGCCATTGCCCCCAGGAAGTTTCCCTTTAGTATCAAAAAGATAAAAATCGCACACATCTTCATAGGGCATTAAACTTTCAAAATCAAACTCATCTTTAATGGAAAATACTTTAATGATCTCAATTTTTTTATTCAACTTCATAAGTTTTTCTGCAACTTGTCTACAATATTCAGGGCTCTCGTGACCATGCAATTGAAGACCCTGTAATTGATGTTTTTTGACCAGTGTAATAATATAGTCTATATCGGCATCAACAAAAATGCCTACTTTGTTGATAGTGTGTGGTAAATCGGGAATTTCCCCATCAAAAAATCTAGCTGAATGTTCCCAAAATATAAAACCAAGATAATCTGGTCGCAATTGTGCAACTTCAGAAGTATTTAGTTTCATACCGCAGATTTTGAGTTTCATCTTATTTCTTTTAGATCTTTAATAAATTGAGTGGCACTCTCGCCTGGAGTATCGGTTTTCATAAAATTCTCTCCGATTAAAAATCCTTTATAACCATACATTTTTAATTCCTTAATTGCTTCAATAGAACTTATTCCGCTTTCAGATACTTTTACAAAATCATCAGGAATTTGGGATGAAAGCGATTTACTGGTCTCTAAGCTAACTTCAAAAGTCTTTAGGTTTCTATTATTGACTCCTAACATATCTATGCTGGGCATGATTGATTTATGAAGTTCGTCTTCATTGTGTACTTCTAATAAAACATCTAAACCTAAGCTTTTAGCCAATTCAGAGAATTTTTTTATTTCTTCTCTAGTTAGCACGGCAGCAATAAGAAGAATAACATCTGCGCCATAAGCTTTGGCTTCTATAATTTGGTATTCACTAATTATGAATTCCTTACGTAATAACGGTAATTGTGCCGATGCCCTTGCAATGATCAAGTCTTCTAAAGAACCACCAAAATATTTAATATCGGTAAGCACGCTCATACCACAAACACCCGCTTTTTCATATCCCATGGCAACCTGCCCAACATTTGCATTTTGATTGATGCTTTCTTTGGATGGTGATCTTCTTTTAAATTCAGAAATAATGCCGGTGTCACTATCTTTAAGAGCTTGAGCCAGTGAAAAAGTCTCTCTGTTGAATAATACAGAATGTTCATATTGTGAAGAAGGGAAAATCAAATTTTTCAATTCTACTTCCTTTCGTTTATCCGCTACAATTTTGTCTAGAATATTCATTACATGTGTGTTTAGATAGTCTCATTTCATTGAGACAGAAAGTGTGCTGTTTAATTTTTGCTCAACTCTTGTATTTTCTTCAATGCGTTCAATCCTTTTCCACTTAACAAAGATTCTTTGGCTTTTTCAAAACCTTGAATAGGAGTTAGGTTATTTACTGTGGCTATGGCAATACCGGCATTGGCACAAACTACATTATTTTGCGCTTCTGTGCCTTTACCTTGTAATACATTCATAAAAATTTGAGCAGAAGATTCAATGCCGTCACCGCCGACAATATCGGTTTGTTTAATTTCCGGCACACCAAAATCAGAAGGCTTTAGCATTGTTTCGGTATGGTTAGAAATAGTTTTGGTATTTCCTGTCAATGATATTTCATCATAACCGTCCAAGGCATGTAATACGGTGAAATTTTTATCTGTTTTTTGATAAAGGTATCCGTACATACGAGCTAATTCAAGGTTAAAAACACCTACCATTTGGTTTTTTGGAAATGCAGGATTTACCATAGGTCCCAACATGTTAAAGAATGTTTTTACCGCCAGATCTTTACGAATAGGGGCAACGTTTTTCATAGCCGGATGAAATAGGGGCGCATGTAATACACAAATACCAGCCTTATCAATACATTTTTCTAAAAAGCCGGCATTGTTACTGAACTTGATTCCTAAAAACTCCATTACATTACTACTTCCGCATTTAGAGGAAACACCATAGTTGCCATGTTTGGTAACTTTTACACCGGCACCGGCAGTAACAAAAGATGCCAATGTAGAAATATTAAAAGTGTCTTTGCCATCACCACCAGTACCGCAAAGGTCTATGGGGTTGTAAGCAGATAAATCTACTGCCAAGCATAAATCTAGCAATGCATCTCTAAACCCTTCTAATTCTTCAATGGTAATACTTCGCATCATATAAACGGTCAAAAAAGCTGCTATTTGACTTGTATTGTAGTCGCCTTTAGCAATATTGACTAATATGCGCTTTGCATCTTCTTTGGAAAGTATCTCGTGATTTATGAGCTTATTTAATGTTTCTTTCATTTTTTAAATACTATACAGTTCAACCTTAAGTTTAGTTCGCTTTAATTATGATTTAAGCGTTCAGCCAGTTCTCTAACATTTTTTTTCCTTGAGGAGTAAGTACGGATTCTGGATGAAATTGTACCGCATGTACGTCGTATTTTTTGTGTTGTAAAGACATTATTTGTCCGTTTTCATCTACTGATGTTGCTTCTAGAACATCCGGTAAATTAGTGTCTACGACCCATGAATGATATCTGCCAACTTCTATTTCTTTGGGAATATCTTTAAAAATTACGGCATCTTTGGTAATGTTGATCTTAGTGGCTATACCGTGGTATACTTCCTTTAGATTGATCAATGATCCTCCAAAAACTTCCGCTATTGCTTGTTGACCTAGGCATACCCCAAAAATACTTTTGGTTGGAGCATACTTTTCTATAATTGGTTTAAGAAGTCCGGCTTCATCTGGAATACCAGGTCCGGGAGATAATACAATTTTATCAAAAGCATCAATCTCTTCAAGTGTAAGTTGGTCATTACGCTTTACAACGACCTCGCATTCCAATTCTTCTAGATAATGAACAAGGTTATAAGTAAAGCTGTCGTAATTGTCTATGACTAATATTTTTTTCATTTTAAATGTCTTCTGCTATTTCTAAAGCCTTGGTTAATGCACCTAGTTTGTTATACGTTTCTTGTAGTTCACTTTCTGGGTCAGAAGCAGCAACAAGACCTGCACCAGCTTGATAATGGAGATTATGATTTTTGCTTAAAAACGTTCTGATCATTATGGCATGGTTAAAGTTTCCAGAGAAATCCATAAAACCTATGGCTCCACCATAATATCCCCTGCTAGTCTTCTCATATTTTTCAATAAGCTGCATGGCCATATGTTTTGGGGCGCCACTCAATGTACCTGCAGGAAAAGTGTCTGCCACCACTTTCATGGTAGGTATATCTGGTTTTTTCATGCCTGTAACTTTAGATACCAAATGGATCACGTGAGAGAAAAACTGTACTTCCCTATAATTCTCGACTTTAACTACATTGCCATTTCTGCTCAAGTCGTTCCTAGCTAAATCTACCAGCATAACGTGCTCACTGTTCTCTTTGTCATCGGTCTTTAGCTCCTTGGCGAGTTGTGCATCTTGTTCATCATTACCAGTTCTTTTAAAAGTACCGGCTATAGGGTGAATTTCGGCTTTGCCCTCGCTTACAATAAGTTGCGCTTCAGGTGAACTTCCAAATATTTTAAAATCCCCGAAATCAAAATAAAACAAATAGGGCGATGGATTTACCGAGCGTAAAGCTCTGTAAACATTAAATTCATCACCTTTAAAACCTTGCGAAAAACGTCTACTTAAAACCAACTGAAATACATCGCCACGTTGACAGTGTTTTTTTGCCAAAGCAACATGCTCTCTATATTCCTCATCTTCAAGATTAGACTTTCGATCACCATCTATTTTAAAGTTGTAAGTGGCAAAATTTCTAATATTTAGTAGTTGTTCCAGTTCTGGAATGTTATTATCGGTGTTATAGCAATGCGCAAAAAGGTATGCTTCGTTTTTGTAATGGTTAATTGCAATAATGTTTTGGTAAACCGCATAATACACATCTGGTATGCTTACTGAATCTGATTTTTGAGATATTTCCAAATCTTCAAAATAACGAACTGCATCATATGACATATAACCAAATAGTCCATTATTAATGAATTTATAATCATTGCTATCTGCCTTAAAAGATTTGCTGAAAGAATCAATACTTTCAACAACATCTATTTCTGGTGTTATTTGAATTTCTTCAACCACACCATCCGGAAATTGTTTTGTAATGATTTCGTTTTCCACTTTAATGGATGCAATTGGATTGCAGCAGATATATGAGAAACTGTTGTTATTGGCATGATAGTCACTACTTTCCAAAAGAATACTATTTGGAAAACGGTCTCTAATTTTTAAATAAACACTTACCGGTGTTACCGTATCGGCAAGAATTTTTTTATGGTATGTTTTAAATTGATAGGCCATAGGTACTTTTATAAAATAAAGAAGGCTTGTCGTGATGACAAGCCTTTATATAGTTTTACTACAATGATGCTTTGCTCACGATGTTTTTCGTAAGTTGTTCCACCACCAAGTATTTGCGATTAAATTTTTCATTGAGGTTCAAATATAAAAAGGAAATTTAAACTTACAAACTTTACCTTATCAAAAATAAAAATCCCTTTGAATATATCTCAAAGGGATTTTAAATTGTTGTAATTCCACAAGTTTTATAGCGATCTAAAGCTTATAGTGCTAAATCTACCACTAAATCAAAGTCATCATAAATAGCTTTGTCACCTAAATTATCAAAAAAGCTTCCTGAACCATATTTAATATCATATTTAGTTCTATCTATTTTAAGCGTAGCTGAAGCCTTATTTTCAAACATAGATACAACTAAAGTAACAGGCTTGGTAATTCCTTTAATTGTAAGGTCACCGTTTACCGTATATGAGTTATCGTTCATGGGTTTAACCGAAGTAAAAACCAATTTGGAAGTAGGGTTACTTTCAACACCAAAGAAATCTGCAGACTTCAAGTGTCCCTCTAATTTTTCTTTTCCTTTTCCTGCTTCTAGGTCGGTAACAACTATAGAAGTCATATCAACTACGAATTCTCCACCAACTAATTTTTTGCCCTTCATTTCTAAGTGACCAGATTTTAGATTAATGTTTCCATCATGTGAACCAGTAACCTTATATCCTTTCCAGGTAACTTTACTTTCGCTGACTTTTACTTCTTTCTTTTCGCCATCAATTGGGGTGGTAGCGGTTGCAGAGAAGCCAAAAACAGCTACGAATACTAAACTTAATAATGATTTTTTCATGTTTCTAATTTTAAATGATTGTGTTTAATTTATATGTGTGTAATTATTTGTTCTTGTGAATATCTCACCTTTGGGTAGTGTTGCGTATCATCTTCGGTTGATCTATAACCGACAGCTAAAACTACTGCTGCGTTTAGACCTTTTTTGGTTAAGCCCAAAATTTTATTATACTGTTCTTTATTAAAACCTTCCATTGGGCAAGTATCTATTTCCATTTCTGCAGCAAGGGTCATCAAGTTTCCTAATACAATATATGCTTGGTTAGATGACCATTTATTTTTATCGTCATTAGGTAGGTCTAAGAGTGCAGATTTCATACTTTGGGAATACCCCTCAAGATCTTCTTTTGTAACCCCTCTAGTGCTTACGATATTATCTATATAATCGTCAATTAATGCTTCGTCAAAATTAGGTTTGTTAGCAAGAACGAAAAGGTAAGATGAATCGGTAATTTGTGGTTGGTTGTATGAAGCTTTTCTTAACTCTTGTCTAATATTATCATTTTTAATAACATAAATTTCATAAGGTTGTAAACCATAAGAGGAGGCTGTTAGTTTTGCCCCTTCTAGTAAAGTGTCTAAATCAGCCTTACTAACTTGTTTAGAGCTATCGAATTTTTTAGTGGCATAGCGCCAGTTTAATTTATTTAATATCGTATACATAGTTGTGCTTAAAATTTATCTAATAATTCATTGAATTGATGTAACTCTTCTTCTGTAAAATTTTTAAGCATATTTTCTTCTGCTTCAAAAAGTATTCCATCAATTTGTTTTAAGATGTTCAATCCATCTTCGGTAATTACAATTTCTACTTTTCTTCTATTTTTTTCGCATACGGTTCTGTTAACATACCCCTTTAAAATTAGCTTATCTACTAGGCGGGTAGTGTTACTCATTTTAGTGACCATTCGCTCATTAATGGTAGAAAGGTTTGCAGGTTTTCCATTTTGCCCTCTTAATATTCTTAGTACATTAAACTGCTGAACCGAAATGTCAAATGGCTTCAACACCATAGAAACTTCCTCATTTAGCTTATTGGCTACCAGAGCTACATGAATTAATGTCCGTTTGGCCAACGGCATTTTTTTGTTTGTTTTTAAAATTTCCTCTACATTCATGTGTGTACAATAATTGTATATACAAATGTAAAGTTATTTTGTTAGGATTAGTGATTGTTCAGATTAATTTTTTGTTAAAAATAGTTGTGAGGTATAAATAAATAAAAATCGATTATTTTTACGGTATATAATTTACACTATGGCAGATTTATCACAACAAGAATGGGAAGAGCAATTGGAGAAAGATTCTAATGCAATAATTCTCGATGTAAGAACAGAAGAAGAAGTAGAGGAAGGTATAATTCCTAATTCAATTAATATAGATATCTATAAAGGACAAGAGTTTGTGGCTGAACTTGAGAAGTTAGATAAGACCAAAAATTATTACGTGTATTGTAGGTCTGGTAATAGAAGTGGTCAAGCTTGTGCAATTATGAAGAATTTAGGTTTTGATAAGGCTTTTAATCTTCAAGGCGGATTTATGAATTGGGAAGGTGAAACCGCTTAATTTTATTTCTTTAAGAAAATATGCCCGCTTTACAGCGGGTTTTTTATTTTTATGAAATGAAGGAAGATTTGCTTCATTTTATATGGAAGTACAAAAAATATCCAGTAAATGGATTAGAAACTACATCTAATGAACCCGTTTATATAAAGTCTGCCGGGACCCATAATCATTTAAGTGGTCCTGATTTTTTTAACGCGCAACTAGAGTTGAATGGTCAATTGTGGGCAGGTAATGTTGAGATACATGTAAAATCATCAGACTGGTATGCGCATAACCATCAAGAAGATCGTAATTATGATAATGTAATTTTACATGTAGTATGGGAAGATGATATAGGTGTATATAGAAAAGATGGAGGTCAAATACCAACACTTTCCCTTAAGAACTATATTCCTGTGCAAGTGCTAGAGAATTATCAAAAATTGTTCAATGTTAAAAACCATAGGTTCATAAACTGTGAAAATGATTTTGACACGGTTGACGGATTTATAAGGAATAATTGGTTAGATCGCTTGTTTATAGAGCGTTTGGAACAAAAATCGGTCTACATTAATGAATTATTGTGCTATACCAATAATAACTGGGAACAAGTTTTATTTTTAATGTTATTAAAATCTTTTGGGTCAAAAATTAATCGTGAAATATTTGTTGAAATAGGCAAGTCTATTGATTTTTCGATCATTAGAAAATTGTACAAAAAGCCATTTCAAATGGAAAGCTTGCTTTTAGGGCAGGCAAATTTATTGGAAGTTACTATAGATGATGATCAGTACTTAAATGAATTAAAAAAGGAATATACTTTTCTGAGTTATAAGTTTAATTTGATCCCGGTTTTCAAGTCCCCAGAATATTTTAGGCTTAGACCAATGAACTTTCCTACCATAAGATTAGCCCAATTGAGTGCCATTTATGCTGAGAATAATAATTTATTCCATTCATTGATTGAAAATAATGAGTTAGATTTTCAGGAATATTTTAAAGTAGGTACTTCTCAATATTGGGATACCCATTATAATTTTGGTAAGAACTCTAAAAAAGGCAAAAAGAAAATATCAAATTCATTTTTAAATTTATTGATCATTAATACCATAATACCTTTAAAGTTTGCTTACAATAGGTATAAGGGCGCTCAGGATAATGAAGGTTTGTTTAAAATGATGGCTAAAATTAAAAAGGAAGAAAACAGTATTATAGCTAACTTTGATAAATTAGAAACATCAATCTTTAGTGCTAAAGATTCTCAAGCCTATCTTCAATTGTACAATAATTACTGTACAAAAGATAAATGTTTAGATTGTGTCATAGGTGCATCTTTATTGAATGTAAAAGTCTAATTTTATACGCAATGAATGTATTCTATAAATTATTGCTTTATTTTCAAAAAAGAGGATTCGAAGTGTGCGGTAGAATTGCCGAGCGCTTGGGTATAAGGGCAAGAGTGGTTAGAACTTCTTTTATTTATCTGACCTTTGTAACAGTAGGTTTTGGTTTTGCTCTTTATCTTTTTCTGGCCTTTTGGTTGAAAATTAAGGATCTTGTTTATACTAAACGAAATTCAGTCTTTGATCTGTAATGTATGATAAACTTATTTCGGTCTAAAATATATTTGGCACTGACATTAATGCTAATGGTTTTGACCTTTGGTGTGTTGGGCTATAGGTTTATTGCAGATTATAGTTGGGTAGATGCTTTTTATATGACTATAATTACGGTCACTACTGTAGGGTTTTCCGAAGTAAGGCCTATGGGGCCAGAAGGCAAGATCTTTACAATAATTCTTATAGTTACAAGTGTATTTATAGTTGGTTTTGCAATATCAATAGTCACCGAATACCTACTTTCCAGAAATTCAGTAGAACTGCTTAAAAAGAAGAAAATGAAGAATGCTATCGAAAATTTAAATCAGCATGTGATCGTCTGTGGTTTTGGGCGAAATGGAATGCAAGCGGCAGAAAAATTAAAGGCGTATAGGCGACCTTTTGTGGTAATAGAAAAAGATAAGGAGATAATAGAAAGGTTTGAAGATGACGTATTGTTTATTGAAGGCGATGCAAATGATGATGATGTGCTATTGCAGGCAGGTATAGAGCGAGCAAAATTTTTAATAGCAACATTACCTGATGATGCAGCTAATCTGTTTGTAGTTTTATCGGCAAGGCAAATGAAGAAAAATCTATTCATTATAAGCAGAGCTTCTTTAGTAAATTCTCAGAAAAAATTGTTTTTGGCAGGTGCTAATAAAGTAATTATGCCAGATAAAATAGGTGGAGACCATATGGCATCCTTAGTAGTGATGCCAGATTTAATAACGTTTATGGACAAGCTTTCCACAGAAGGTGAAAACACTACTAACCTAGAGGAAGTGGCAATAGAAGATTTTTCGGATCAAATAGAATGTAACTCTTTAAGGGATTTGGATTTAAGAAGAAAAACCGGATGTACCATAATAGGTTACATATCACCTGATGGTAATTATATCATCAACCCAGAAGCGGATATGGAACTGCAACCAAAAAGTAAGGTCATTGTGCTGGGAAGACCGGAACAAATTAAAAAATTAAACGAGATGTTCCATATAGAATAATCATCTTTCTATCATATATATTTGATTGCATCCATTATTTTTAGGATATTGCTAGACTAACTGACTAATTCAAAAAATTTTAAAACTTATGAAGTATAGACTTCTAACTCTATTAACACTGTTAATACCATTTCTTTCAATTGCACAAGAAAAAGGTTTGGATGAAAAAGTAAATGACGCCTTTATGCCTTTTGCAACGTGGTGGGAAGCTACAGTATTGACTTCTGTTCCAATTGCTGGGTATAACATACCAATTGTATTGATTCTTTTGATAGCAGGAGCTACCTTTTTTACCATTTATTTCAAATTTCCGGGTATAACTAAATTTCCATTGGCAATTAATGTTGTAAGGGGTAAATATGAGGAAATTGAAAAATACGGGCTGGAAAAAGTCCAGCAGCATATGACCGAAGATGGTGATATACCTGATACTATTAGAGACGAAAGTGAAGAGGGTGAGGTAAGTCACTTTCAAGCTTTGGCAACTGCTGTTTCTGGTACAGTAGGTCTGGGTAATATAGCGGGGGTTGCCGTAGCAATTGCTTTGGGTGGTCCTGGGGCAACATTTTGGATGATCGCTTGCGGACTTATTGGTATGTCAACAAAATTTGTAGAATGTACTTTAGGGGTTAAATATCGTGATGTAGGTCCTGATGGTACTGTTTACGGTGGTCCAATGTACTATTTGTCGCGTGGACTTAGTGAAAGTAACTTTAAGATTTTAGGTAAAATATTAGCCGGTATCTTCGCTGTGCTATGTGTGGGTGCATCTTTTGGTGGTGGTAACGCTTTTCAATCTAATCAAGCTGCCGTACAATTGACTTCAATGTTAAATTTAGAAGGTGGGGCTACAGGTGTGATTATTGGAGTAATACTTGCGGTATTGGTAGGTATTGTAATCATTGGAGGAATTAAAAAGATTGCCAGTGTTACAGAAAAGATAGTTCCTTTTATGGCAGGTATTTATGTATTGGCTTCTTTGGTAATCATATTTGCAAACATAAAGTATATAGGTGATGCATTCGGGATGATTTTTGCCGGTGCATTTTCTCCAGATGCTGCAATTGGTGGTATTATTGGGGTTATCATTGTAGGTTTTCAAAGAGCGGCTTTCTCTAATGAGGCGGGAGCAGGGTCTGCTGCAATAGCACACTCGGCGGTAAAGACAAGATATCCGGCAAGTGAAGGTATAGTAGCGTTATTGGAACCGTTTATTGATACTGTGGTAATTTGTACCATGACCGCTTTAGTGATCATTTTCTTTAATATGGATGCCGGTGCTTTTGATTATGGTAATGGTATTGGTAGTACCGTAATGTTAAATGATACTGGAGCATATGTTGGTGGTGTGGACTTAACTTCAATGGCATATGACTCTGTAATACCTGGGTTTAGATATGTACTTACCATTGCAATTATACTATTTGCCTTTTCAACAATGATATCTTGGTCTTATTACGGACTTCAATCCTGGAAATATTTGTTTGGAAGAGGGAAAACTGCAGATATCGTTTATAAGGTTCTTTTCCTAATGTTCGTGGTTATTGGTGCGGCAGCAACGCTAGACGCTGTAATCAAGTTTTCAGATGCTATGATTCTGGCATTGGTATTTCCAAATATGATAGGTCTGCTTATCCTTTTCCCTAAGGTTAAGAAGAGTTTTGATAGGTATTTGACAGCCATTAGAAAGGTGTACTAATATTTATATAGATTTTGAAAAATCTCAAATCCCACTTCAAGTTTAATAAACAAGAACGAAGTGGGATTTTCTTTTTGTTGTTATTGCTTATCCTTGTTCAAATAGGTTACTATGTCTACAGATCCTATTCTTCAAAAGTGTCAGGTCCTTTAATTTTAGAAAATTCCCTTCAGGTCCAAGTTGATTCTCTAAAAACCATAGCAGCAAAGAATAATAAGGAGCGTGTCTACCCATTTAATCCTAATTTTATTACTGATTTTAAAGGATATTCTCTTGGTATGACAATAGAAGAGATTGATAGGCTACATGAATATAGAAAGCGAAATAAGTTTGTGAATTCAGCGGAAGAGTTTCAGGAGGTTACCAAGGTTTCAAATTCCTTATTAAATGTAATCTCTAAGGATTTCAAGTTTCCGGAATGGACACAAAATGCTAAACCTAATACTCATAAGTCTAATTCTATTGAATCTGTAAATGTCAATAAAATAACTTTGAAGGATTTAAACACTGTTACTGCGCAAGACTTGCAGAAAATAAGTGGAATTGGTGAGAAATTGTCTGCTAGGATTATAAAATTTAGAGATAGGTTGGGTGGTTTTTTAATCGATGAGCAATTGTATGATGTTTATGGTCTTGAAAAAGATGTGGTAAAAAGAACTTTGAACGAGTTTAGGGTGATCAGTAAACCAAAAATCGTAAAAATTAACGTAAATATTGCAACTGCTTCAGAATTGTCAAAATTGATATATCTTCAAAAACACGTATCAGAAAGCATAGTAAATTATCGTAATCTCAACGGAAGTATCAATTCTTTGAACGAATTATCAAAAATAGAAAATTTTCCTATAGAACGTATTGATAGAATTGCCTTATATTTGTCATTATAAAAATAACGCTATGCAAAGTATGTACTTCACCGAAGAACATCAATTATTTAGGGCCAGCCTTAAAGATTTTTTACAAAAAGAAGTAGTTCCCCATATAGACAAGTGGGAAGAAACAGGGACTATTGAAAGGTTTATTTGGAAGAAGTTTGGGGATATGGGCTATTTTGGTTTGGCAACTCCTGAAGAAGATGGTGGACTTGGACTTGATCTCTTTTATACTATTATATTGTTAGAGGAACTTCAGAAAATTAATTCTGGAGGATTTGCGGCGGCAATATGGGCTCATGCATATTTGGCTATGACCCACTTGAACAAAGAGGCAGATTCTTTTTTAAAGGAAAAATATCTGCGTCCAAGTGTAGATGGTGATAAAATTGGCTGTTTATGTATATCTGAACCTTTTGGTGGTAGTGATGTAGCTGCAATGAGAACAACTGCAATTAAAAAAGGTGATCATTTTGTTTTAAATGGTTCTAAGACCTTTATTACTAATGGGGTTTATGCGGATTATATGATTGTTGCGGCTAAAACAAATCCTGAATTAGGGAATAAAGGAATAAGCATATTTGCAGTAGATAGAAACAGTGAAGGTGTAACGGCTAATAAGTTGAATAAACTGGGTTGGCGAGCATCCGATACTGCAGAATTGGCTTTTGATAATGTTAAAATACCTATTGAGAATTTAATGGGTGTTGAAAATATGGGCTTTTCTTATATAATGGAGCACTTTTCATTAGAAAGGTTAATCATGGGGGTAAATGCCCATGCCCGTTCTGAGCATGTGTTGGAGTATGCATTGAATTATATGTCAGAAAGAGAGGCGTTTGGTAAATCTATCAATCAATTTCAAGCGTTAAGGCATAGGGTAGTTGATCTTTATGCGGATATAGATATGTGTAAAGAGTATAATTACTCTGTAGCCTATAAATTGGATAAGGGGCAATATGTGGTGAAAGAAGCCACTATTTCAAAATTGAAATCCACAAAGGTTGCAGATGAGGTTGCTTATGAGTGTTTGCAATTTTTAGGTGGTTACGGGTATATTGAGGACTACCCCATGGCACGAAATTTTAGAGACAGCAGGTTAGGACCTATTGGTGGTGGAACATCTGAAATATTAAGGGAAATAATTTCTAAGATTATCATTGATAAGAAAGAATATAAGCCGGCTACGGTTTAGTTCTGGAAATTTAAAAGTTTAAAAAATAGATTAAAGGTTGCCCATTTAAATATAGTTAGTATATTTGCAGCCTTAATCATAAAGAAAGGAGGTTGTAGCCCATGTTAATAATACCAGTAAAAGAAGGAGAAAACATCGATAGAGCTTTAAAGCGTTTCAAGCGTAAGTTTGATAAGACAGGTACAATGAGACAGTTGCGTAAGCGTCAACAGTTCACAAAACCTTCAGTTGAGCGTAGAGCACAGATACAAAAAGCAGAATATATTCAAGGTCTAAGGGATCAAGAAGAAGTTTAGGCTTTGTTTTAGAAAATAAAAATCCCGCAATTTGCGGGATTTTTTTTGCTCCATAATCAAGTAATTTAAAACTTTGATACCTTTAGGTAATGTATTTATCACAATTTATATCATACCTCACATTAGAGAAAAAATACTCTGCACATACGGTTAAGGCGTACCAAAATGATGTTCTAGAGTTTAAGAGTTTTTGTGGGGCCAATTATGAGATTGAAGATATTGATACGGTAGAATATGTTTTAATTCGTCATTGGATAGTAGAATTGTCTGAAAAGCAGAATGATAATAGGACAATAAATAGGAAAATTTCATCATTGAAAGCGTATTTTAAATTCCTTCAAAAAATTGATGTGACTACTGTTAGTCCTTTGAGTATGCACAGAGCATTAAAGACCGCAAAAAAGATAGAGATTCCTTTTTCTGAGCTTGAGATGGAGAAAGTATTATCTGAAATTGAATATGCTGATGATTTTGAAGGGGTGCGGGATGAATTATTAATACATGTTCTTTATGTTACCGGTATGCGTAGGGCAGAGGTTATTTCTTTAAAAGTGTCAGATGTAGATTTTGCGAATATGACCATAAAGGTGCTGGGTAAAAGAAATAAAGAACGGCTTGTGCCAATGCTTTTAGAAACAAAGGAAAAGTTTAAGATTTATTTGGATAACAGAAAGGGTTTAAAGGAAATTAATGACGGTTCATATATGTTTTTGACTTTGTCAGGTAATAAATTATATGAAACACTTGTTTATAGATTAATAAAAAAGTATTTTAGAGAGGTTTCCTCAAAGGTGAAAACGAGTCCGCATATTCTTAGGCATACGTTTGCAACACATCTTTTGAATAAAGGTGCAGATTTAAATGCGGTCAAAGAATTATTGGGTCATTCTAGTCTGGCATCAACCCAGGTGTATACGCATAATAGTATTTCTGAATTAAAGAAAGTGCATGCTAAAGCTCATCCAAGGGGAAATAAAAAATAAATGTTTAATCTGGCTAAATTCTTAAGGCCTATAAATTTCCTGACTATGAAAGTAAATACGCAATCGGTAAATTTTAATGCAGACAGAAAATTGATAAATTTTCTTCAAAACAGACTTGATAAGGTGGAAACCTTTTATTCTAAGGTAATTAGCTCTGATGTTTATATGAAAGTGGAAAATACAAGTGCAAAGGAGAATAAGATAGTTGAGATTAAAATTTCTGTACCTAAAGATAAATTTGTGGTAAAAAAGCAATGTAAGTCGTTTGAGGAGGCTGTGGATTCAGCTTGTAGTTCGCTGGAACGCAGGCTAATAAAACAAAAGCAGAAATTAAGATTACAAGTTTGAGAAAAATTTTTCAAAATTTGTTTTGAATAAATAAAAAATACTATACATTTGCAGTCCGTTAGAAATAGCGGGCTTTTTTATGACAGAAAAAGTCGTGAAATAAGCCGATGTAGCTCAGCTGGCTAGAGCAGCTGATTTGTAATCAGCAGGTCGTGGGTTCGAGTCCCTCCATCGGCTCTTAAGTTCTTTAAAATAATAGTTTGAGGGGAGATACTCAAGCGGCCAACGAGGGCAGACTGTAAATCTGCTGACTACGTCTTCGCAGGTTCGAATCCTGCTCTCCCCACAAAACTTTTTACTTGAAGGATTTTATTGAAATATTGTAATATTATAAGCGGGAGTAGCTCAGTTGGTAGAGCGTCAGCCTTCCAAGCTGAATGTCGCCGGTTCGAACCCGGTCTCCCGCTCTATAAATTTTGACAGAAATGTCATTCCTGCGAAGGCAGGAATCTGCTATTTGGTAGATTCAACACTTTACGCCGGTGTAGCTCAGGGGTAGAGCGTTTCCTTGGTAAGGAAGAGGTCACGAGTTCAAATCTCGTCATTGGCTCAATTAAGGTATAAATTTGTACACTAATATAAACTAAGATTAAAATACATTAAACATGGCAAAGGAAACTTTCGATCGTTCCAAACCGCACTTAAATATAGGTACTATTGGACACGTGGATCACGGTAAAACTACATTGACTGCTGCTATTACTACTGTTTTGGCAAATGCAGGTCTTTCTGAATTGAGAAGTTTCGATTCTATCGATAACGCTCCTGAGGAAAAAGAAAGAGGTATTACAATTAACACTTCTCACGTAGAGTATTCTACAGCTAACCGTCACTATGCACACGTTGACTGTCCTGGTCACGCGGATTATGTAAAGAACATGGTTACTGGTGCTGCTCAGATGGACGGTGCTATTTTGGTTGTTGCTGCTACGGATGGTCCTATGCCTCAAACTCGTGAGCACATCCTTTTAGGTCGTCAGGTAGGTATTCCAAGAATCGTTGTATTCATGAACAAAGTGGATATGGTTGATGATGCTGAGTTGATCGAATTGGTAGAGATGGAAGTAAGAGAATTACTTTCTTTCTATGAGTATGATGGTGATAATGGTCCTGTGATCGCTGGTTCTGCATTAGGTGCATTGAACGGTGAGCAAAAATGGGTTGATACGGTTATGGAGTTGATGGAAGCTGTTGATAACTGGATCGAACTTCCTGCTAGAGATGTTGATAAGGATTTCTTAATGCCAGTTGAAGATGTATTTACTATTACTGGTCGTGGTACTGTTGCTACTGGTCGTATAGAAACTGGTATTGCAAACACTGGTGATCCTGTTGAGATTATTGGTATGGGTGCTGAGAAATTGAACTCTACTATTACTGGGGTTGAAATGTTCCGTAAAATATTAGATAGAGGTGAAGCTGGTGATAACGTAGGTATCTTGTTAAGAGGTATTGAAAAATCTCAAATTAGCCGTGGAATGGTAATCTGTAAGCCGGGTTCTGTAAAGCCACATGCTAAATTTGAAGCTGAGGTTTACGTATTGAAAAAAGAAGAAGGTGGTCGTCACACACCATTCCATAATAACTATCGTCCACAGTTCTACGTAAGAACTACTGACGTAACAGGTAACATTTCTTTACCTTCTGGAGTTGAAATGGTAATGCCAGGTGATAACCTTACGATTACAGTTGAGTTGATTCAGCCAATCGCATTAAGCGTAGGTTTGCGTTTCGCTATCCGTGAAGGTGGTAGAACAGTAGGTGCTGGTCAGGTTACTAAGATTATAGATTAATTTAGTCTTAAAAGAGTATTGTGTATAAGGGTGTTCTGCTCAAGCGGGACACCTTTACATGCAAATAATAGAATTGGTGATTTGGTTCACCGTTCATACGGGTGTAGCTCAGTTGGTAGAGCACTGGTCTCCAAAACCAGGTGTCGGGAGTTCGAGTCTCTCCTCCCGTGCACAATAGAATTTGGATGAATAATCCTATTTGTTGAAATTGTAAAACAGTATTTAAATGTTCACATATATAAAAGAATCCGTTGAAGAGTTAAGGAATAATGTTACTCTTCCTTCACGTGCAGAATCATCTAATTTGATGGTTGTTGTAGCTGTGTTTTCTATCCTTTTTGCTTTGGCTACTTGGGGTGTGGATACGGTCTTTAGTAAAGTGATAAAAGCATATTTCAACTACGTTTTAAACTAATAGGACTATGTCAGAGGTTTTAGAGAAAAAATGGTACGTTGTACGAGCTGTAAGTGGTCAAGAGAATAAAATCAAAGGATACATTGAAAGTGAAGTAGAGCGTCATGGTTTTTCAGACTATTTAGAGGATGTTCTTGTTCCTACTGAAAAGGTAGTTCAGATTAGAAACGGCAAGAAAATTAATAAAGAAAGGGTGTATTTTCCTGGGTATATCATGATCAAAGCTAATTTAGGTGGGGAGATGGTGCATATCATACGTTCAATAACCAATGTTATTGGGTTTTTAGGGGAAACTAAAGGGGGGGATCCTGTTCCTTTGAGAAAAAATGAGGTTAACCGTATGCTTGGTAAAGTAGATGAGTTAGCTGTGAATACAGATAGTGTTGCAATTCCATTTGTTTTTGGTGAAACGGTTAAGGTAATTGATGGTCCTTTTAATGGCTTCAATGGAACTGTTGAGAAAATTAATGAAGAAAAACGCAAGCTAGAGGTTATGGTTAAGATTTTTGGTAGAAAAACACCATTGGAGCTTAGCTATATGCAAGTAGAGAAGATTTAAGTATTTAGATTAAGTGTTACATACATATAATTAAAGTAGTGTTGCTTCCGTAAACACGCTTTTAATTTAATTTTAAACAATGGCAAAAGAAGTAGGTAAAGTAGTTAAACTACAAGTTAGGGGAGGTGCAGCGAATCCATCGCCACCGGTTGGACCCGCCTTAGGTGCTGCTGGTGTTAACATTATGGAATTCTGTAAGCAGTTCAACGCTCGTACGCAGGATAAACCAGGTAAAGTATTACCAGTTGTTATCACCGTTTACAAAGATAAGTCTTTCGACTTCGTTGTAAAAACACCACCGGCGGCAATTCAGCTATTGGAAGCGGCTAAGATTAAAAAAGGATCTGGCGAACCTAACAGAGTAAAATTAGGTAGTGTTACCTGGGACCAAATCAAGGCGATAGCCGAAGATAAAATGGTTGACCTTAATGCGTTTACAGTTGAATCGGCAATGAGTATGATTGCTGGTACTGCACGTTCAATGGGTATGAAGGTAGCTGGTAAAAGACCTTTTTAAAATCTTAAAAGTAATTAAATGGCAAAGTTAACGAAGAAGCAAAAGGAGGCGCATTCTAAAATAGAGAAAGATAAACTATACTCTGTTACAGAAGCTTCTGCTTTAATAAAAGAAATTACCAATACAAAGTTTGATGCATCAGTAGATTTAGCGGTTCGTTTGGGTGTGGATCCAAGAAAAGCTAATCAAATGGTTCGTGGTGTGGTAACATTACCTCATGGAACTGGTAAAGATGTAAAGGTTTTGGCTTTGGTAACCCCAGATAAAGAAGCGGAGGCTCAAGAAGCAGGTGCTGATTATGTTGGGTTAGATGAGTATTTGGAAAAAATTAAAGGCGGTTGGACAGATGTTGATGTAATTATCACAATGCCAAGCGTAATGGGTAAATTAGGACCGTTAGGTCGTGTATTAGGGCCTAGAGGTTTAATGCCTAATCCAAAAACAGGTACTGTAACTATGGATGTAGCAAAAGCTGTATCTGAAGTTAAAGCAGGTAAAATAGATTTTAAAGTTGATAAAACAGGTATCGTACATGCTGCGATAGGTAAAGCTTCTTTTTCTGCTGATAAAATAGCGGATAATGCTAAGGAGTTGTTAGATACTTTGAATAAGATGAAGCCAACTGCGGCAAAAGGTGTTTACATGAAAACTATTTTCATGTCTAGCACTATGAGTCCTAGTTTGCAATTAGATCCAAAGTCAGTTTAACAGCTGGTAGTTAAAAATTAATAGTATGACAAGAGAAGAAAAAGCAACGGTTATAAAAGATTTGACTACGCAGTTGGCAGATAGTGCCACTATTTATGTGGCTGATATTTCTGGTTTAGATGCAGGTACAACTTCTGATTTAAGAAGAGCTTGTTTCAAAGCTAATATTAGACTGGCTGTAGTTAAAAACACATTGCTTGCTAAAGCAATGGAGGCTTCTGAAAAAGAATTTGGTGAATTACCTGAAACGTTAAAAGGAAATACTTCTTTAATGTTTTCAGATGTAGCCAACGCTCCGGCAAAATTGATAAAGAATTTTAGAAAAAAATCTAATAAACCTTTATTAAAAGGAGCTTTTGTTGAAGAAGCAATTTACATAGGTGATGAGAACTTGGATGCGTTAGTAAGCATTAAGTCTAAAGAAGAGATGATTGGTGAGATTATTGGATTGTTACAATCTCCAGCCAAAAATGTTATTTCTGGACTTAAATCTGGTGGTGGTAAAATCGCTGGTATCCTTAAAACATTATCTGAAAAATAAGTACGCACAATAAACTAAGTATATTTTAAAAATTTTATTAAACGATAGAAAATGGCAGATTTAAAAGATTTCGCAGAACAATTAGTTAACTTGACAGTTAAAGAAGTAAACGAGTTAGCTGATATATTAAAAGAAGAGTACGGTATTGAGCCTGCAGCAGCAGCAGTAGCGGTAGCTGCCGGTGGTGGTGGTGAAGCTGGTGAAGCAGCAGAGGAAAAAACTGAATTCGATGTTATTTTGAAAGCAGCAGGTGCTTCTAAGTTAGCAGTTGTAAAATTAGTTAAGGAATTAACTGGTTTAGGATTAAAAGATGCTAAAGATATCGTTGATAGCGCACCAAAAGCTGTTAAAGAAGGTGTTACTAAAGACGAAGCTGAAGGTATCAAAAAATCATTGGAAGAAGCTGGAGCAGAAGTTGAGCTTAAATAATAGCAACAACCATATTATTTTTGGTTTAGGTCTTTGCGCTTTTTGCGTTTAGACCTAAGCCTTTTTATAGAATTAGGTATATTAAGAAGTATACAACCCAACTAGTACTCACGATCAAAACACTGTCCGTAGATGTTCACAAATAATACTGAAAGAATAAGCTTTGCTTCTGCAAGAAACACACCGGACTATCCGGATTTCTTAGATATTCAGATTAAATCTTTCCAAGACTTTTTTCAACTTGAGACTAAATCAGATGAAAGAGGTAATGAAGGTCTTTATAACACCTTCATGGAAAATTTCCCAATTACTGATACCAGAAATCAGTTTGTATTGGAATTCCTTGATTATTTCATAGACCCACCTAGATATTCTATCCAAGAATGTATAGAGCGTGGTCTTACTTATAGCGTTCCCTTAAAAGCTCGTTTAAAATTATATTGTACAGACCCAGAGCATGAAGACTTTGAAACTATTGTACAAGATGTTTATTTAGGTACAATTCCTTACATGACACCTAGTGGTACTTTTGTTATCAATGGTGCTGAGAGAGTTGTAGTTTCTCAATTGCATAGATCTCCAGGGGTTTTCTTTGGTCAGTCTTTCCATGCAAACGGGACAAAATTATATTCTGCAAGAGTAATTCCTTTTAAAGGATCTTGGATAGAATTTGCTACCGATATCAACGGCGTAATGTATGCTTATATCGATAGAAAGAAAAAATTACCGGTTACTACTTTGTTTAGAGCTATTGGCTTTGAACGTGATAAGGATATATTAGAGATTTTCGACCTTTCTGAAGAGGTGAAGGTTTCTAATGCCGGTCTTAAAAAAGTACTAGGTCGTAAATTAGCGGCAAGAGTATTGAACACTTGGCATGAGGATTTTGTTGATGAGGATACTGGTGAAGTAGTATCTATTGAGCGTAATGAGATTGTTCTTGACCGTGATACTATTTTAGAAAAGGAACACATAGCTGAAATTATTGATGCCGATGTAAAAACTATTCTTTTACATAAAGAGAATAATGCTCAGTCAGATTATGCTATAATTCATAATACACTACAGAAGGATCCAACTAATTCTGAAAAAGAAGCGGTTGAGCATATCTATCGTCAATTACGTAATGCGGAGCCACCAGATGAGGAAACGGCACGTGGTATTATTGATAAATTATTCTTTTCTGATCAACGTTATAACTTAGGTGAAGTTGGTCGTTATAGAATGAACAAAAAATTACAGTTGGATATTGGAATGGACAAGCAAGTCTTGACTAAAGAAGATATCATAACTATTATAAAATATTTAATTGAGTTAATAAACTCAAAAGCTGAAATTGATGATATTGATCACTTATCTAACCGTCGTGTAAGAACTGTAGGTGAACAATTATCTTCTCAGTTTGGTGTTGGTCTTGCGCGTATGGCAAGAACAATACGTGAGCGTATGAACGTTCGTGATAATGAAGTATTTACACCAATTGATTTGATTAATGCTAAGACGTTGTCTTCAGTAATTAATTCTTTCTTTGGTACGAACCAATTGTCTCAATTTATGGATCAAACGAATCCATTGGCAGAGATTACGCACAAAAGAAGATTATCGGCATTAGGTCCAGGTGGTTTATCAAGAGAGCGTGCAGGTTTTGAGGTTCGTGATGTTCACTATACACACTACGGTCGTTTATGTCCTATTGAAACTCCTGAAGGTCCAAACATTGGTTTGATATCATCATTGTCGGTGTTTGCTAAAGTAAACCCAATGGGCTTCTTGGAAACTCCTTATAGAAAAGTAGAGAATTCAGTAGTAGACTACAAAAACTATACTTATTTAAGTGCTGAGGAAGAAGAAGGAATGAAAATAGCTCAGGCTAACATTCCAATGAAGGAAGATGGTACTATAGATGCGGAAAAAGTAATTGCAAGGGAAGAAGGTGATTTCCCAGTTGTGGATCCATCGGAAATTCAATATACCGATGTTGCTCCTAATCAAATTGCTTCAATTTCTGCTTCCTTGATTCCGTTCTTGGAGCATGATGATGCAAACAGGGCTTTGATGGGATCTAACATGATGCGTCAAGCAGTTCCTTTATTAAAACCACAATCTCCAATTGTTGGTACTGGTCTTGAGCGTCAAGTTGCTTCAGATTCAAGAGTATTGATCAATGCTGAAGGAGATGGGGTTATTGAGTATGTTGATGCTCAAAAAATCACTATCAAATATGATAGAACTGATGAGGAAAGATTAATCAGTTTTGAAGAAGATAGCAAGACTTATTTCTTGGTGAAGTTTAGAAAAACCAACCAAGGCACCAACATTAACTTGAAGCCAATTGTACAAGTAGGTGATAGGGTAAAGAAAGGGCAAGTTCTTTGTGAAGGTTATGCAACTGAAAAAGGAGAATTAGCATTAGGTAGAAACTTAACCGTTGCATTTATGCCATGGAAGGGGTATAACTTTGAGGATGCAATTGTAATTTCAGAGAAAGTTGTACGTGAAGATATTTTTACATCTATTCATGTTGATGAGTATTCTCTGGAAGTTAGGGATACTAAATTAGGAGCGGAAGAACTTACACATGATATACCTAACGTTTCTGAAGAGGCTACAAAAGACTTGGATGAAAATGGTATGATCAGAATAGGTGCAGAGGTTAAGCCCGGTGATATTCTAATTGGTAAGATTACACCAAAAGGTGAGTCTGATCCAACTCCTGAAGAAAAATTATTACGTGCCATATTTGGTGACAAAGCTGGTGATGTAAAAGATGCTTCATTAAAAGCATCACCTTCTTTAAGAGGTGTTGTTATTGATAAGAAATTATTCTCTAGATCAGTAAAGGATAAGAGAAAACGTTCTGAAGATAAAGAAGAACTATCTAAATTAGAATTGGAATACGAAGTAAAATTCCAAGAATTAAAAGATATTCTTGTTGAGAAATTATTTACTATAGTAAATGGTAAGACCTCTCAAGGTGTTCTTAATGATTTAGGTGAAGAAGTATTACCTAAGGGTAAGAAGTATTCAATGAAAATGTTGAATTCTGTTGATGATTTTGCTCACTTAGTAGGTGGTAGTTGGACAACGGATGCAGATACTAATGCATTGGTAGCTGATCTTCTTCATAACTATAAGATTAAGCTTAACGATTTACAAGGTAACTTAAGAAGAGATAAGTTTACTATATCTGTTGGAGATGAATTGCCTGCTGGTATTATGAAACTTGCTAAGGTGTATATCGCCAAAAAGCGTAAGCTTAAAGTTGGTGATAAAATGGCAGGTCGTCATGGTAACAAAGGTATTGTTTCAAGAATTGTTCGTCACGAAGACATGCCTTTCTTGGAAGATGGAACACCAGTTGATATTGTTTTGAATCCGTTAGGTGTACCTTCTCGTATGAATATTGGTCAAATCTATGAAACAGTTTTAGGTTGGGCTGGTCTTAAGCTTGGAAGAAAATATGCTACACCAATTTTTGATGGGGCAACTTTAGAGGAGATAAACAAGTATACAGATGACGCAGGTATTCCAAGATTTGGACATACTTACTTATTCGATGGTGGAACCGGTCAACGTTTTGATCAACCTGCAACAGTAGGTGTGATTTATATGTTGAAACTTGGTCACATGGTAGATGATAAGATGCACGCACGTTCAATTGGACCATACTCTCTAATTACACAACAACCATTGGGTGGTAAAGCTCAGTTTGGTGGTCAGAGATTTGGTGAAATGGAGGTTTGGGCATTAGAAGCTTATGGTGCATCTGCAACTTTACGTGAGATACTTACAGTTAAGTCCGATGATGTAATCGGAAGGGCTAAGACTTATGAATCCATTGTTAAAGGAGAAACAATGCCAGAGCCTGGTTTACCAGAATCTTTCAACGTTTTAATGCACGAACTTAAGGGACTAGGTTTGGATATTAGACTGGAAGAATAGTTCAATAGTTAGTATTGAAGACTATTAAGTAAAACAAATTAAAACATTATCAGAACGCTATTATGGCTAGAATAAAAGATAATAACCAAGTAAAAAGGTTTGATAAAATTTCCATAGGTTTAGCTTCTCCAGAATCTATTTTGGCAGAATCTAGAGGTGAAGTTTTAAAGCCGGAAACAATTAACTATAGAACTCACAAACCAGAACGTGATGGTTTGTTCTGTGAGCGTATTTTTGGTCCTGTTAAGGATTATGAATGTGCTTGTGGTAAATACAAGCGTATTCGTTACCGTGGTATCGTTTGTGACCGTTGTGGTGTAGAGGTAACGGAAAAGAAAGTTCGTAGAGATCGTGTAGGTCATATTAATTTGGTGGTACCAGTAGCTCATATTTGGTACTTCCGTTCTTTACCTAATAAAATAGGTTACCTTTTAGGTTTACCTTCCAAGAAATTGGATATGATTATTTACTACGAGCGTTACGTAGTAATACAACCAGGTATCGCTAAAGGACCTGAAGGTGAAGAAATCAATAAAATGGATTTCTTGACAGAAGAAGAGTACTTGAATATATTAGATACTATTCCTCAAGAAAATCAATATTTAGAAGATACTGACCCTAATAAGTTTATTGCTAAAATGGGTGCAGAATGTTTAATTGATTTGTTGGGTAGAATAAATCTTAAAGAACTTTCTTTTGAGTTAAGACACAAAGCAAATACTGAGACTTCAAAGCAGAGAAAAACTGAAGCTTTAAAGCGTTTGCAAGTAGTTGAGGCACTTAGGGAATCTCAAGAAAATAGAGAAAACGAACCAGAATGGATGATTATGAAGGTAATTCCGGTGATTCCACCAGAATTACGTCCATTAGTACCATTAGATGGTGGTCGTTTTGCAACATCAGATTTAAATGATCTTTATAGAAGGGTAATTATTCGTAATAACCGTTTAAAAAGATTGGTTGAAATAAAGGCTCCTGAAGTAATTTTACGTAATGAAAAACGTATGCTTCAAGAAGCGGTAGATTCTTTGTTCGATAATACGAGGAAAGCGTCTGCAGTAAAAACGGAATCTAATAGACCTTTAAAATCTCTTTCAGATTCATTAAAAGGTAAACAAGGTCGTTTCCGTCAAAACTTACTTGGTAAGCGTGTAGATTATTCTGCTCGTTCGGTAATTGTTGTAGGACCAGAG
This sequence comes from Maribacter dokdonensis DSW-8, assembly GCF_001447995.1. Taxonomy (NCBI): domain Bacteria; kingdom Pseudomonadati; phylum Bacteroidota; class Flavobacteriia; order Flavobacteriales; family Flavobacteriaceae; genus Maribacter; species Maribacter dokdonensis. The sequence continues at coordinate 110,416 of NZ_LDPE01000008.1, forward strand.
TTGAACTTATACGAATGTGGTCTTCCAAAAGACATGGCTGCTGAGCTTTACAAGCCTTTTGTAATCAGAAAATTGATTGAAAGAGGTATTGTAAAAACAGTTAAGTCCGCTAAGAAAATTATAGATAAGAAAGAGCCTGTAGTTTGGGATATTTTGGAAAATGTATTGAAAGGTCATCCTGTATTATTGAACAGGGCCCCTACTTTGCACCGTTTGGGTATCCAAGCTTTCCAACCTAAATTAATAGAAGGTAAAGCAATTCGTCTACACCCATTGGCATGTACTGCATTTAATGCGGATTTTGATGGGGATCAAATGGCGGTTCACTTACCATTAGGACCAGAGGCTATTCTAGAAGCACAGTTGTTGATGCTTGCTTCTCAGAACATTTTAAACCCTGCTAATGGTTCGCCGATTACGGTACCATCACAGGATATGGTCTTGGGTCTGTATTACATGACCAAAGAGCGTAAATCAACTCCAGAAGTTCCAATTATCGGTGAAGGTTTAACTTTTTATTCTGCAGAAGAAGTAGAGATAGCTTTTAATGAAGGTAAAGTAAATCTTAATGCTGGTATTAAGGTTAGGGCTAAGGATTTTAATGAGGAGGGTGAATTGGTTAATCAAATTATACCTACTACTGTTGGGCGTGTTTTATTTAATAAAAACGTACCAGAGGAAGCGGGTTATATTAACCAAGTATTGAACAAGAAGGCATTAAGAAATATCATTGGTGATATTTTAGCTGTAACAAGTGTTCCTGCAACTGCAGCTTTCTTGGATAAGATTAAGACTATGGGGTATGAATTTGCCTTCAAAGGTGGATTGTCCTTTAGTTTAGGTGATATTATTATCCCGGCTGAAAAAATGGATATGATCGGTGAGGCCAATGGTCAGGTTGATGGCATTATGGCTAACTATAACATGGGTCTTATTACCAATAACGAGAGATACAATCAGGTTATTGATGTATGGACATCGACTAATGCTATGTTGACGGAATTGGCTATGAAACGTATCCGTGAGGATCAGCAAGGTTTCAACTCGGTGTATATGATGCTTGATTCTGGTGCAAGGGGTTCTAAGGAACAAATTCGTCAGTTAACAGGTATGCGTGGTTTGATGGCCAAGCCTAAAAAATCGACAGCTGGTGGTGGAGAAATTATTGAAAACCCTATTCTTTCTAACTTTAAGGAAGGTCTTTCAATTTTGGAATACTTTATTTCTACACACGGTGCACGTAAAGGACTTGCGGATACGGCATTGAAAACTGCGGATGCTGGTTACTTAACGAGAAGACTTGTTGATGTTTCTCAGGATGTTATTATTAATACCGAAGATTGTGAAACATTAAGAGGGGTGGAAGTTCAGGCACTTAAGAAGAATGAAGAAGTTGTTGAAAGCTTAGGTGAAAGAATTTTAGGTCGTGTTTCTCTACATGATGTATATAACCCAATGACAGAAGAATTGGTTCTTCAAGCGGGTCAACAGATTATGGAAGCCGATGTTAAGAGAGTGGAAGCATCTCCTATTGAAAAAATAGAAGTACGTTCTGCACTTACATGTGAGGCTGAGAAAGGTATTTGTGCTAAATGTTACGGTAGAAACCTTTCAACCAATAAAATGGTACAAAGAGGTGAAGCTGTTGGTGTTGTGGCTGCACAATCAATTGGTGAGCCGGGTACACAACTTACACTTAGAACATTCCACGTAGGTGGTATTGCAGGTAACATTTCTGAGGATAATAAATTAGAAGTAAGATTCTCGGGTATTGCTGAAATTGAAGATTTAAGAACGGTTACAGGCGAAGGTTCTGATGGTAAACCAGCAGAGATCGTAATTTCTAGAACAACTGAGATTAAAGTTGTTGATGCCAAAACCGGTATTACTCTGAGTACAAGCAATATTCCTTATGGGTCTCAATTGTTTGTGGAAAATGGAGCTAAAGTTGAAAAGGGCGATGTAATTTGTTCTTGGGATCCATATAACGGGGTAATCGTTTCTGAATTTCCAGGTAAAATTGCTTATGAGAATATTGAGCAAGGTGTTACTTATCAAGTTGAAATAGATGAGCAAACAGGTTTCCAAGAGAAAGTAATTTCAGAATCTAGAAACAAGAAGTTGATACCAACTTTATTGATTCAAGATGCTAAAGGTGAAACATTACGTTCTTACAACCTACCGGTAGGTTCTCATATAATGGTTGATGATGGCGATAAGATTAAAGAAGGTAAGACTTTGGTTAAGATTCCACGTAAATCTGCAAAAGCGGGTGATATTACAGGAGGTCTTCCAAGAGTTACCGAATTGTTTGAAGCTAGAAATCCATCTAACCCAGCAGTAGTATCTGAAATTGACGGTGTTGTTTCTTTCGGTAAAATAAAGCGTGGTAATAGAGAGATAATCATTGAATCTAAATTAGGTGAGGTTAAGAAATATCTTGTGAAATTATCTAATCAGATCTTGGTGCAGGAGAATGATTATGTAAGAGCAGGTATGCCATTGTCAGATGGATCAATTACACCAGAAGATATTTTAGCAATAAAAGGTCCTTCCGCTGTACAACAGTACTTGGTAAATGAAGTTCAGGAAGTTTATAGACTGCAAGGGGTGAAGATTAATGATAAGCACTTTGAAGTAGTTGTTAGACAGATGATGCGTAAAGTAAGAATTCAAGATCCAGGTGATACTATCTTCTTAGAGAATCAATTGATTCATAAAGATGATTTCATTAAAGAAAATGATGAAATCTTTGGTAAGAAAGTAGTAATGGAGGCTGGTGATTCTGACAATCTTAAACCGGGTCAAATTGTAACTCCAAGAGAGTTAAGAGATGAAAACTCGTTGTTAAGACGTGGAGATAAGGCATTGGTTGAGGCAAGAGATGCAGTTTCTGCAACGGCAACTCCAATCCTTCAAGGTATCACTAGAGCATCGTTGCAGACGAAATCATTTATTTCTGCTGCATCGTTCCAAGAAACGACTAAGGTATTAAATGAAGCCGCTGTAAGTGGAAAAGTAGATACTTTAGAAGGTCTTAAGGAGAATGTTATTGTTGGTCATAAGATTCCTGCTGGTACAGGTATGCGAGACTATGATAGTATTATCGTTGGGTCCAAAGAAGAATATGATGAGATAATGGCCAGAAAAGAGGCATTAAGATTCTAATTATAATACTGACCCTCAAATAAAATTTGAGGGTCATTTTTTTTAATATGAAATAAACATGAGTGAACATAAGAACCCAAATCAAAAGCAGATAAATATTGAGTTGGACGAAAAAATGGCAGAAGGTATATACTCTAATCTAGCTATTATTAATCATTCAGTTTCTGAATTTGTGGTTGATTTTATTAGTATGATGCCAGGAGCTCCAAAGGCAAAAGTTAAAAGTAGGATTATTTTGACTCCTCAACATGCTAAAAAGTTTTTAAAAGCTTTAAACGATAATGTGCAACGTTTTGAGAAAGCACACGGAACAATAAAGGATTATGAGCAACCTTCAATACCAATTAATTTTGGTCCTACAGGAGAAGCATAAAAAAAGCCCAATTTAAAAATTGGGCTTTTTTTATTCAAATTCTGAAGTAAAATGTAGTTTTACTGATGGATATTTTTGCTGGGTCATTTGAAGGGAGAATTGAGAATCTGCTAAAAATACCAATTGACCTCTCTTGTCCTTTGCAAGGAATTTTTGCTTAACTCGTTCAAATTCCTTGAATTCATCTGATTTTCTGTTTTCGGTTCCTACCCAACATGCCTTATATACATTGAAATTTTCATAGCTACATTTGGCACCATATTCATGTTCCAATCGGTATTGGATAACTTCAAACTGTAATGCACCCACGGTACCTATAACTTTTCTGCCATTCATTTCTAAAGTAAATAATTGTGCGACACCCTCATCCATTAATTGGTCTATTCCTTTATTTAGCTGTTTAGATTTTAATGGATCAGCATTATTGATATATCTAAAATGTTCTGGTGAAAAACTAGGTATGCCTTTATAATGTAAGGTTTCGCCTTCGGTTAACGTATCACCAATTTTAAAATTACCCGTATCATGAAGACCTACAATATCACCGGGATAAGAAATATCAACTATTTCCTTTTTTTCTGCAAAAAAGGCATTAGGACTTGAAAATTTTAAATTTTTACCATGTCTTACATGTAAGTAAGGTTTATTTCTTTCAAATGTACCCGATACAATTTTAATAAATGCAAGTCGGTCTCTATGTTTAGGATCCATGTTTGCATGTATTTTAAATACGAACCCGGTCATAGCTTTTTCGTTAGCTTCTACCAAACGTTCTTCAGCATTTTTAGAACGTGGTGTAGGGGCAATTTGGATAAAACAATCTAATAATTCCCGAACTCCAAAATTATTAAGGGCGGATCCAAAGAAAACTGGCTGTTGGTCACCTTTTAGGTATAGTTCTTTGTTGAATTTTGGATACACACCCCATACCAATTCAAGATTATCCCTTAATTCCGATGCGGCATTGCTTCCTATAATTTTGTCCAGTTCAGGATTGGTAACGTCATCAAAAGCAATCGTTTCTTCAATATTCTTTTTACTATCCCCACTAAAAAGATTAATATTCTTTTCAAAAATGTTGTAAATACCTTTAAAATCATAGCCCATTCCAATAGGAAAACTTAACGGGGTAACGGAAAGTCCAAGCTTTTGTTCTAATTCATCCAATAAATCAAAAGCATCTTGACCTTCTCTGTCCAATTTATTGATGAATACGAGCATTGGAATTTTTCGCATACGACAAACTTCTACTAGTTTGACCGTTTGTTCCTCTACACCTTTAGCAACATCAATTACAACTATGACACTATCTACAGCGGTAAGGGTTCTAAAAGTATCTTCGGCAAAATCTTTGTGTCCTGGGGTATCTAAAATGTTAATTTTCTTGTTCTTGTAGTTAAAGGCTAGAACAGAGGTTGCGACAGAAATACCTCTTTGTCTTTCAATTTCCATGAAATCACTGGTCGCGGATTTTTTTATTTTATTGTTTTTTACGGCACCCGCTTCTTGAATGGCACCTCCAAAAAGTAATAGTTTTTCAGTAAGTGTAGTTTTACCAGCATCGGGGTGGGAAATGATACCAAAGGTTCTTCTTCGTTCTATTTCTTGTTTGAAGGTCATATAAAAAATTTGTGCAAAAATAAGATAAAATAGATTCTTACCATTTAAGAAAGCGTAGTGATAATTTAAGTAAGATGTTTTCAATGTAGACTATAAACAAGATATGTGAATATTATTTACAATTGTTTTAATGAATATGATCCATATTGCTAGATTGATCGTATTTAAAAGAAATGTAAATAATAATAACGTCTATTTGTCCATTTTTTATGCAGATTGCCTATTGAATTTGAGGGTTAATCGAAAAAGAATTTGAGTTGAATTCATTTTAATATATCTTAGCAACGTTTTAATAAGACTGCCCCACTTTCTTATCGAAAACATTAAAAACACTACCATTTGCCATGGTGATTAGTAAAACACTAACACTTATGGGTAAAATTACTTTTTTAAAAATTAATAAGTTTTTCTTTAATAGTACTAACTATTTCTATTCTACTTTCCTTACAGTTTTCTGCGTTATTAATTTATTTGGTAGTCAAGCAAAATTACCTAGTATGTTATCCACAAACGCTATAAAAAGTGAGGTAGATTGCACGGTTCATGATTCCAAAGAAATTCGTTCACAGGATTTAGGTGTTCAAAATGGTATTGATAATGGGACTTTAGCTGTAAATAACGTTGATGTTAGTTATAAATGGGGTTTGCCGGAAGGTAGTGTTTTGATTAGTATGACCGGTGGTAGTACGTTTAATTCTGGGTTGTTCATGGTTCAGAATGGTAAGAAAATAAAATTTTCTATAACGGGGTCTGTACCTGTTAAAATTACGGCTAAACACTCTGAGTTAGTTGCAGGGAATAGTACTGATGGTATTATTGCTTTAGATGGAGTTGTTTATGAATTTACAAATACCATACTCGCAGATGGTCTTACTTCAGGTATGAATGGTAATAATTATTTTGTACATAACAATACCAATGTCTTAGTTGATGAGCATGAAAGATTTACATGGGAATCTCAAGAAGTAGCTAGTCAAATTGAATTTTATACAACTTCGCACTTGAAAAGTGCAGTGATTTTATTTTTGAAACCGATTGTTTGTCAAAATGAAATTGATACGGACGGGGACGGAGTTCCGGACAGTGCAGATCTTGACGATGATAATGATGGTATCCTGGATACGGAGGAAGATCCCAATCTTGACGGTGACAATGATCCTTTAACGGATCCTCTGGATACCGATAACGATGGTATACCGAACCACTTGGATATCGACAGTGACGATGACGGCATACCCGACAACGTGGAGGCACAGACCACTGATAGTTATATAGCCCCTAACGAGGACGATGCCGCGA
>NZ_LDPE01000009.1 GCF_001447995.1 Maribacter dokdonensis DSW-8
CTTAAGTTTGATTCTCAGTAAATTGTTGATATAACTAGAAAGAACAAAAGAGAGAATTAAGGTTACTATATACGGTGAAGCTTTAGACTTCGACAACATTGATAATCCTCTCTCTTTTACTACTTAGATCACGTTCAGTTCTGTGAGACCTTAGATCTCGTTTTCAAGTTGTTGTGAGCAGAAGTAGCCGGTTCTTTCGTAAAACATATCTTATGAATAAATATAAAGAAACTTTTGGAGTCGACATCAGTAAAGATGTCTTTGATGTACATGGTAGTAACAAAGGTCACGACCAGTATAAGAACGATGAAACTGGATTTAAGAAATTCCTTAAGGAACTGCCCAAATGTTCATTGGTCGTTATGGAAGCTACCGGTTATTATCATTATAGACTTGCCCAGTTTCTTTACAAAAATGGGGTAATAGTTTCAGTAGTAAACCCATTATCCGTAAAACGTTTCATTCAAATGAAACTGGCTAAAGTAAAAACGGATAAGAGCGATGCCAAGGCTATATGTGAATATGCACTGGTCAACGAGGTACCTATTTACAATGCCTTGACGGATATCCAGAGCGAATGCTTACAGTTGTTCCGGTTATTGGATATCTATTTAAAACAACGTACCGCGACCAAGAACAAGATACACGGAGAAGCTGTTCTGGGCATACCTTCAAAGTTTGTTTATCGTTCCTTGATACGTAATAAGAAACTGCTCAATAAAGAGGTAGCCGCTATCGAATCAAAGATTCTGTCATTGGTAAAAGAGGACCAACAGGAGCAATTGACTTTATTGATGTCAATACCCGGTATAGGTCAAAAGACTGCATTGTTCCTAATAGTGGTCACCGATGGGTTCAATAAGTTCGAAAATGCGGCACAGCTTTGTAGCTATGTAGGTATAACCCCAACGATACGGGAATCGGGGAGCAGTGTGAGAGGTCGTGCGCGAATAAGTAAGGTCGGCAATAGAAAACTTCGCAACCTATTATTTCTATGTTCTTTTAACGCTTGTAAGCACAATAGGGCATGCAGAGAGGTTTATGAGCGGATCGTGAACAGGGGAAAGAGCAAGAAACTGGCACTGATAGCCGTTGCCAACAAACTTTTAAAGCAGTCTTTTGCCATTGCAAAATCTGGCAGGCCATATGATGAAACTTACGTTTCAATATTGCCTAGATAAATAGAAGCTAGATCGAATAAAAAAAGCTCAAAGAATCAAGTTATTGAATCTATGAGCCTGAAATAATATTGTCTCGGATTAAAGAAGAATTTGTTTGTTTTTTATCTCAGTTCTTTGTTGTAGCCAGTTATTTTATATATTTTTCTATCATTTTTTTATTCGACAAATTTATTAGTTCAGAACGATTCCAGTCCATCATTACTAAATTCCATTTTTCTCCAATTTCCGAAAAAACTTTGATTACGTTTTCGTTATTCAGTCCAGAAAGGTTGGTAATCCATATGTTATTTACTAATTCATTATCAAAGTCAAAGTAAACTGCTGAATAGTCTTTCCCATATCCGATAGTATTTTCACTTTTTACTCTGTAGTCACTTCCGTATCCAGTTGTTATTTCAGTATGTTTTTCAGTTCCAAGTTTCGCTAATAAATTTTCAAGTTCAGATTTGTCTATTTGTTTAGTCTTTAAACTGACTTTGTTTTCTTCTCTGACATAAATATCTGAATATCCATTTTCGGCTGTAAAGTCATTTATATTATCCGCTTGTTTTAATAAATCCGATAAATTTTCTTTTGGCACAATTTCTATTTGGCAGAAATCATCTTCGTGATAGAAAATTGTTCCTTCAGCACGATATTCTTTTTTGGTCAATTCGCTTTTCGGGTTTTCAGTATTCCTTTTTGAAAAGTAAAGAAAAGCAAAAAGTGCCAAAATTATTCCTATTGTAATTACCATTCGGATTTTCATTTTTCTAATTGGCTACAACTATTGTATATGTGTAATTGCACTCCTAATATACCACTAAAGAATAGACGTACAATTTAGAATTCATTCTCCATTACCGAAAAACATAGCTGTGTAATTATGATGTATGGTTTGGGTATTTTTACGACCAAATGATCATGTCAAAGAAAATTTTGTTTATCTATAATGCCAATAGTGATACCGGTAGTAAAATGTTGGACTTTGCCCATAAAATCGTTAGTCCCACAACCTATAACTGTAACCTGTACTCACTGACCCACGGGAATTTAACCGAGAAAAAGCAATGGAAAACGTTTAGGGAAGGTTTATTGGCAGAAGGCTACGAACTAGAGTTCTTTCATAAAGATGAATTCCAAGAAAGCTATAAAAGCAAATTTGGACATGCATTTACCTATCCTATTATATTAGTAGAGACAGCACATGATCTAGAGGTGCTCGTCACAACAGAACAACTAAATGCTTTTGAGGGAGTGGAAGAGTTGATCGCTTCTCTTGGTTAATGGTTGTTCGTTGTTGGTTGTTGGTCTCACTCGGTCGAAGAGCGTAGCCGAAGTGATATTGCAATTACTTAAGAAGATAGGGTCAGTTGGTACTGAAGTATTTTAGTTGATAAATACCACTGTCAGTTCGAGTGGATTTAGAGGTACGAGGAATTTGTATCGAGAACAGGTTTGGAACACGCTATGGTTCTCGATACAATTTTCTTACTTCCGCTTTACTTCAGTAAAAAAATCACTCGAACTGACATTTCGTTTTTTAGGTCACTGAGCGTAGCCGAAGTGACATGTCGGTTGCGAGATGGTTGCCGTGTTCCAAACAAACAGATAGCCGCGCTTTGCTCGCTATGACGTTAATAAAGTAGTACTTAGTATTAAGTCGTAAGTAATAAGTATTAGGTAAAAAGTACAAAGTATTAAGTAGTGCGTGTGAACTCTTGTATATTAAATATGAAGCAAACAGCCCAGAGTACGAAGTACTAAAAAATAGCACGAAGAGCTAAATACTTAATACAAAAAACGCGCAGCGTTAAGAAAACTGCCAACTGAATACTAGAATAAGTACTTAATACAAAAAAAACGCGCAGCGTTAAAAAAACGAACAACCAACAACGAACAACTACTTCCTCGTTGCCTCAAAAAACTTGTCGTTAATGTCGTCTATAAAAGCTAATAATTCATCGCGGCCGCTGCGGTGGCTAGAGCTGGTGATAAAGTGCGGTGGAGCTTCTTCCCACATATCTGTGGTGAGTTTGTTTAAATACAGGTTTACTTGTCGCTCAATGGCTTTTGGCTTTAATTTATCAGCCTTTGTGAAAATGATGGCAAAAGGTACTCCGTTTTCACCCATCCATTGCATGAATTCCATATCTATGGGTTGTGGATCATGGCGAATGTCTACAAGCACAAATGAGCATACCAGTTGCTCTCGTTGTAAAAAGTAATTGGTAATATATTTTTGAAAGGTATTTTTATCTTTTTTGGAAACACGTGCATAACCATACCCCGGTAAATCTACCAGAAACCAATTCTCATTGATCTTAAAGTGGTTAATAAGTTGGGTTTTACCTGGTCTGCCAGATGTTTTTGCCAAGCTTTTACGCTCGGTCAACATATTGATCAAAGAAGACTTACCTACATTGGAACGTCCTATAAAGGCATATTCGGGCAAAGGCTCCTTGGGGCACTTGGTAACATCGGAGTTGCTCATTACAAAGTCGGCCGACTTTATTTTCATCCGTAGGGTATTTAAAAATTATTTTTTGTCAACCAGTCATCCAAAATGGTGTTGAACTGGTCCGGGTGCTCCATCATAGGTGCATGGCCACATTTATCCAACCAGAATAAATCGGAATTCGGTAAAAGCTCATCAAACAGTTCTGCAACATCTGGCGGAGTAACCGTATCGTCCTTTCCCCAAATAATACAAGTAGGGGTTTGCATGCTGGGTAGATCCTGTGCCATATTATGACGAATGGCACTTTTGGCGATCGCCAAGGTCTTCACCAATTTCACACGATCGTTCACGGTGGCAAAAACTTCATCTACGATCTCTTTGGTAGCAACCTCAGGGTCATAGAAAACATCTTGGGCTTTCTTTTTAATAAACTCATAGTCACCACGTTTAGGGTAACCATCTCCCATGGCGCTTTCGTAAAGTCCAGAGCTGCCGGTTATCACCAGTGCTTTTACTTTTGAGGGATATAATTTGGTATGTAAAAGACCAATATGGCCACCTAAAGAGTTCCCTAAAAGAATAACATCTTCTAGCTCTTTATGGTCTATAAATTTTTTAAGGTATTTGGCGAAATTCTTTACCGTGGTCTTCAACATTGGCATAGAATATAGCGGAAGTTCAGGTATAAGCACTTTATATCCTTTAGGAGGAAAATAAGAAGTTACCCCTTCAAAATTACTGAGTCCGCCCATAAGTCCGTGAAGAATAATTATGGGTTTTCCTTCACCTTTTTCTATATACTTAAAGCCACCTTCGTTAATCAATTCGTTTTCCATGCGCACTACTCATCATAATTGCCCAAATATAGGTAATTACAGAGAATAGCAAACAACTCTTTTCGATAAGGTGCTTTTGCGATCCAGTCAACTTTCAATTTTCCCCAAAATAAAGGTCGAGTGGTAAAATTGTTCCAAAAAAATCCGATGAGTGGCAAAAATGGTTCACAAAAGTGGTAATTTATTAACAAAGTGGTTTTTAGTGGTAAAATGTGGTAATAATATTTATATATTTGAGTTATATAAATAAAACCTATCCATTTTGGACATTTATTTCTTTGGGACATTTAACTGCAAGGCCGATGCCAAGGGACGTATCATGCTTCCTGTTGCGCTGCGCAATCAAATGACTCCGATCTTAAATGAAGGTTTTTTTATCAAGAAGTCGTATTACAATGAATGCCTTGAATTATATCCTGCACAAGAATGGTATAAAATCATGGCGGAAATGGACCAGAATAACAGATTTGATGAAGAAAGCCAACTTTTTCAAAGAATTTTCATGGATGGTCTAAGACCGGTAGAAGTAGATGGTACCGGAAGACTTTTGTTGGCAAAAGACGTGATTTCCTTAGCGGGAATTACAAAAGAGGTGAAGATAGTGCCTATGCGAAAGCATTTGGAGATCTGGGATGTTAAGGAGTACGAGGCTACCATATCTATATCTAAGGAAGAGAAGAAGAATTTGGTAAAGCGCGTAATGCTGAGTAAAAAAGACGATAAAGATGTATCATAATCCAGTTTTGCTGAAAGAGACAGTAGATGGGTTGGACATCAAGGAGGACGGTATATATGTAGACGTGACATTTGGTGGTGGCGGTCACTCTAAAGAAATATTGAAAAGATTGGGGCCAGAAGGCAAGTTATATGCCTTTGATCAAGACGAAGATGCGCAGGCAAACGCGTTAGGTGATCCAAGATTTACGCTGATTGCGGAAAATTTTAGATACATCACCCAGTTTTTAAAGTTCTATGGCATTAGAAAGGTAGATGGAATCTTGGCAGATTTTGGCGTTTCATCGCATCAGTTCGATCAAGCGGAACGTGGTTTTTCAACCCGTTTTGATGCAGATCTGGATATGCGAATGAGCAAGCGCAATACATTGTCTGCTTTTGATGTGGTCAACAAATATTCTTATGACGACTTAAGAAAAGTGTTATTTGAATATGGTGATATCAGAAATGCGAACGCCATGGCAAAAGTAATTGTTGCCAATAGGGAAGAAGAGCAGATCCAAACTACCGATGCTTTGAAAGTGGCATTAAAACAGTTTTTGCCGGAGCACAGGCAGCATAAAATTTTGGCACAGATCTATCAGGCCATTCGCATAGAGGTGAATCAAGAGATAGCGGTGATCAAGGAGTTTTTGGAGCAGGTGCCGGGGTTGTTGAAAGAGAAAGGAAGGTTAAGTGTGATTAGTTACCACTCATTAGAAGATAGATTGGTAAAAAGATTCATAAGGGCCGGACAGTTTGAGGGGGAGCCCGAAAAAGATTTTTACGGGAATATAGATGTACCGTTAAAAAAGGTTGGTGGATTGATAGTGCCAACGAGAGAAGAGATAAAAGAGAATAACAGGGCACGTAGTGCTAAATTGAGAATAGCGGAACGCAATGGCGAAAAGTAAAGTGAAAACGGGTGTATTTGACCTTTTGAAGGGAAAATTTTTGGTGAGCGGCGACGCCCCTAAAAATTGGCTGTTCATTATTTTCATTTCTTTTTTGGCAACGGTAATGATCAGTAGCTCCCATAGCGCCGATCAAAAAGTACACCGTATTGCATTGTTGAACGAAGAGGTGAAAGAATTGCGTAACGAATTTGTGGATATGCGATCAGATGTACAGCAGTTGAAGCTAGAATCGAACATTACCGGTAAAATATCGGAAAAAGGATTATTTCCTTCAGAAACTCCCCCACAGAAAATTAAAGTGAAATCTTTAAATGAAGAGGAGTAATGGCGGTAACGGATAAAAGCATATTAAAAAGGCTCTACATAGTGGCGGGCTGCATGGTGCTCTTTGCGGGCGCTGTGTTATTTAAGTTGGTCTCCATACAAATTGTGGACGGTGAAAAATACCAGGCCCTTGCCGATACGCGTACCGAGCGTATGTTCACGATCGAGCCCAATAGGGGAAATCTATATTCAGATGACGGTAGTCTTTTGGCAACTTCGGTTTCTAAATACACCATCCGTTTTGATGCCGTAACCGTAAGCAACGAAGATTTTAAGGAAAACGTAAAACCTTTGGCCGATGCCTTGGCAAAGCAGTTTGGTAAAACATCTTCTCACTACCAGCAAATTTTAAGAAAGGCAAGGGAGAATAAAAATAGGTATGCGTTGATCGTACGCAACTTGGATTATTCAGATTACATGGCGGTTAAAAAAATGCCGCTATTCAATAAGGGTGCTTATAAGGGCGGATTGATCATTGAGCAGAAAACCAAAAGAGAGCATCCGTTGGGTAAAATTGCCGAGCGTAGTGTTGGGTATGAGCGTGTAGATGAAAATGGATATTATACCCGTGTGGGTATGGAGGGTGCTTTTGGTGAATACCTAAGGGGTATTTCTGGCAAGCGCTTAAAGCAGAAAATTGCAAAAGGCCAATGGAAGCCTATTGGTAATGATAACATCGTAGAGCCAAAAGATGGTTATGATGTGTACTCTACCATTGATATCAATATACAGGATATAGCGCACCATGCATTATTGGGGCAGTTGGAGAAATACCAGGCAGATCATGGAACGGTAATCGTAATGGAGGTAAAGACCGGTGAGGTAAAGGCAATTTCAAACTTGGGACAGACTTCAGAGGGTAAATACTACGAGCGTTTAAATTATGCGATAGGTGAATCTCACGAGCCGGGTTCAACCTTTAAGTTGGTGAATTTGGTAGCGGCCTTGGAAGATAAAATTATTGATACCAGTACGGTAATCGATACCGAAAAGGGGCGTTGGAAAATTTATAGACACTGGGTAAAAGATACCAAGCGTGGCGGTCATGGTAAAATAACCATGTCCAAGGCATTTGAGGTTTCTTCTAATGTAGCGTTTGCCAAAATGATCAATGACGGGTATAAAAGCGATCCGGAAAAATATGTAAACAGGCTAATGGCCATGGGTGTGCATAAAGAACTGGGCTTGCCGGTAGTAGGTGAGGGTAAACCGGTGTTGCGTTACCCTGGGGATAAAGGTTGGTCTGGACTGTCATTGGCGCAAATGGCTTATGGCTACGAGGTTTCTATGACTCCCTTACAGACTTTGGCGTTTTACAACGCTATTGCCAATGATGGTGAAATGGTGAAGCCAAGGCTGCTAAAAGAGGTGAAGGAGTGGGACAAGACTATTGAGAAGTTCGATAAAAAAGTATTGAACCCTGCTATATGTTCAAAAGAAACCGTAAAAAAGGTACAGCAGATTCTAAAGAATGTAGTAGAAAAAGAACATGGAACGGGTCACGGTATGTATTCCAAGAATTTTTCCATGGCTGGGAAAACAGGTACTACGCAAACCAACTATGTCTCTAAAGACCGATCAAAGTACGAGTATATCTCATCTTTTGCAGGTTATTTTCCGGCAGACGAACCAAAATATTCATGTATAGTGGTAATTCATAAGCCAGATAAAAGTGTAGGGTATTATGGTGCAGATGTATCTGGACCGGTATTTAAGTCCGTAGCACAGAAAGTCTATGCAACATCGCCATTAACCAGTGAGGTGGATGTCAAAGATGTGTTGGTGGCGGATAATGAGGATTCTCACAATGGCTATTACAAGAAGGCACAGCAGAAATATGCTGAGGTGCCCAATGTAAAGGGAATGTGTGGAATGGATGCCGTTGCCATTTTGGAGAATTTGGGAATTGTAGTAGAGGTGAAAGGGAACGGAAAGGTAAAGCGCCAATCGATCTCTAAGGGAACAGACTTGAAATCAGTGAAAAAAATAGTGTTGGAGTTGATATGATGCAATTGAAAGACATATTATATGGAGTGCGTATTACTGCTGTTAGCGGTACTACCACTTGTGATATAGCTTCGGTGCAGTTCGATTCCCGTGAAGTGCAAAAATCCGATGCCTTTGTTGCTATAAAAGGTACCATTACCGATGGACATAAATATATAGATGCCGTAGTAAAAGCTGGCGCAAGAGCGATCATATGCGAAGAGTTGCCCGCAGCTATGGTAGATGATGTGACGTATGTGCAGGTAGAAAGCGGAAATCAAGCATTGGCATTGATGGCTTCTAACTATTACGGTACGCCATCAAAAAATTTAAAATTGGTAGGTGTTACGGGTACCAATGGTAAAACAACGGTATCTAGTTTGTTGTATCAATTGTTTAAAAAGGCAGGGTATAAAGTGGGGCTGTTGTCCACTATAAAAATTATGGTAGATGATACCGAGTTTCCTACAAAACATACCACGCCAGATGCATTGGTAATCAATAAGCATTTAAAATTAATGAACGATGCCGGTGTGGAATATTGCTTTATGGAAGTGAGTTCACATGGTATTCATCAAAAAAGAACGGAAGGTTTGGCTTTTGCGGGAGCAATTTTCACCAATCTTTCCCATGATCACCTAGACTATCATAAGACCTTCGCAGAATATCGTGATACCAAGAAAATATTGTTCGATCAGTTGCCAAAGACGGCTTTTGCGTTGACCAATTTAGATGATAAGAACGGCTTGGTCATGTTGCAGAATACCAAAGCTAGAAAAGCAACGTACGCGCTAAAGAACTATGCCGATTATAGGGCACAGATTTTAGAGAACCAGTTTGATGGTCAGTTGTTGAAAATCAATGACAACGAGCTGTGGTCAAAATTAATAGGTCATTTCAATGCTTATAATATGCTGGCAATTTATGCAACGGCAGATTTATTGGGCATGGATCAATTGGAAACCCTTCGCTTAATAAGTGAGTTGGAGAATGTAGACGGAAGGTTTCAATATTATATATCAAAAAATAGAATTACGGCAATAGTTGATTATGCCCATACGCCGGACGCCCTAAAAAATGTGCTTGAGACAATCAACACGTTGAGAACTGGAAATGAAAACGTCATCACCGTTGTGGGGTGTGGTGGCGATAGAGACAGATCAAAGCGTCCGGTAATGGGTAATATCGCAACGGAAATGAGCAATAAGGTCATTTTTACATCGGACAACCCTAGAACGGAATCGCCCACGGAAATCATCACCGAAATGGAAGCTGGGGTAGAGCCACAAAATGTAAAAAAGATGCTTTCCATTGAAAATAGGGAGCAGGCCATAAAGACAGCGTGTCAATTGGCGGCTGATAACGATATTATTTTGGTTGCGGGAAAAGGGCATGAAACCTACCAAGAAACCAACGGTGTTCGTGTTGAATTCGATGATTTTAAAATAGTAAAAGAGCTGTTGAGCAGCCTAGATAAATAACCAAAGCTTAAAAGCAAGAATAAAGATTTTATGTTAACCTACCTGTTTGAATATTTAGAAAAACAATACCAGTTGCCCGGGGCTACGCTGTTTCAGTTTAGTACGTTTCGTGCCGCAATGGCTATTCTTTTTTCGTTGACGATCGCAACAGTGTACGGTAAGCGTGTAATTCTGTTCTTGCAGAAACAACAAGTTGGTGAAACTATCCGTGATCTAGGTCTTGATGGGCAAAAGCAAAAAGCGGGTACACCAACTATGGGGGGTGTGATCATTATTATGTCTACCCTGATCCCGGTGTTGTTGTTCGCAAGGTTGGAGAACATTTACATTATACTATTGACCTTTACCATGTTGTGGATGGGTGCAATTGGCTTTTTGGATGATTACATCAAAGTATTTAAAAAGAATAAAGAAGGTTTAAAAGGCAGGTTTAAGGTTTTGGGTCAGGTAACATTGGGGCTTATAGTTGGTGCAGTATTATACTTTCACCCAGAAGTGACCATGCGTGATCATGATAAGACCATAATTACACAAGAGTACACCGTAGAGCAGGTAAAGGGAGAGGAAATTAAATCTACCATGACCACGGTGCCGTTCTTTAAGAATAACGAATTTGACTATAGCAATTTAATTTCATGGGCTGGAGAAGGGGCAAAAGAATATGCTTGGTTGCTGTTCGTCCCTATCATCATATTGATCGTAACCGCAGTATCCAACGGTGCTAATTTAACCGATGGTATAGATGGTCTTGCCGCAGGTACATCGGCAATTATAGTATTTACGTTGGGCATTTTTGCCCTGGTATCAGGTAATATTATTTTCTCTGATTATTTGGATATCATGTACATACCAAGAGTAGGTGAGTTGTTGATATTCATTACCGCTTTTGTAGGAGCGCTGATCGGGTTTTTGTGGTATAACGCGTTTCCGGCACAAGTGTTTATGGGAGATACGGGAAGTTTGACCATAGGTGGGGTTATTGCCGTGATCGCAATTATTGTGCGAAAAGAATTGTTGATTCCCGTTTTGTGCGGAATCTTCTTTGCAGAGTCGCTCTCAGTTATGATGCAGGTAGGGTATTTCAAGTACACAAAAAAGAAATTTGGCGAGGGTAGACGTATATTTTTAATGTCGCCCTTACATCATCACTATCAGAAAAAAGGGTATCACGAGAGTAAGATCGTAACCCGTTTTTGGATCGTGGGCATTTTATTGGCAATTGTAACTATAGTGACCTTAAAAATTAGATAATGGCACTTTTAGTAGTACTAGGCGGAGGGGAAAGTGGAGTAGGAACAGCCATTTTAGCATTGAAAAAAGGGTACAATGTATTTGTATCCGATAAAGGAAAAATAAAAGAAAAGTATAAAAACGTTCTTGAACATTTTGAGATTGATTGGGAAGAAGAACAGCATTCTGAAGACCGCATACTAAAAGCCGATTTGGTCATGAAGAGTCCGGGTATTCCGGATAAAGTACCCTTGGTAAAGCAGTTGGTGGGCAAAGGTGTTCCTGTAATATCAGAAATAGAATTTGCATCAAAATATACAGATGCCAAAATCATTGGTATAACGGGAAGCAACGGTAAAACCACCACAACCATGTTAACCAACCATATTCTGGCAAATGCCGGATTACATGTAGGTATGGCGGGTAACATTGGTGATAGTTATGCAAAAATGGTTGCGGAAAATGATTTTGAGTACTACGTACTTGAGATCAGTAGTTTTCAATTGGACGGCATTATAGATTTTAAACCACACATTGCCGTGATTACGAATATTACACCGGATCATTTAGATCGGTATGAGTATGAGTTTGAAAATTACATCGCATCAAAATTCAGAATAGCGGAAAACCAGGACGAAAACGATTATTTGATTTATGACGCAGATGATACGGTTTTGGTGGATTGGCTGAACAAGCACCCGGTTAAATCAAAATTAATGCCCTTTTCATTGAATAACGTAGTTGAACAAGGTGCATTTATAGAACAAAACGAGATAATAATAAAAACAACAACAGACACTATTAGCATGACGAAGAACACTTTGGCCTTAGAAGGTCAGCACAATGTAAAGAACACTATGGCAGCGGCAACAATTGCAAAATTGGTCGGCATTCGTAAAGAGACCATAAGAGCCTGTGTTTCTAATTTTCAAGGGGCTCCCCACCGTTTGGAAAAGGTGTTGAAAATACATCATGTGGAGTATATAAACGACTCAAAGGCAACTAATGTAAACGCTGCCTATTACGCATTGGATAGTATGAAAACACCTACTGTGTGGATCGTAGGTGGGGTAGACAAAGGAAATGAGTATATGGAGCTAATGCCATTGGTACGTGAAAAGGTAAAGGCGATTATTTGCTTGGGTGAGAATAATGAAAAGATCAAGCACGTATTCGGTAAGGCTGTTGACCTTTTAGTGGAAACCTATGCTATGGAAGAAGCGGTAAAGGTTGCCTATAAAATTGCGGAACGTGGAGATACCGTATTGTTATCACCTGCGTGTGCAAGTTTTGATCTATTTAAAAATTATGAAGATCGCGGAGATCAATTTAAGAACTGTGTAAAAAACCTATAAGGTGTTGAATATATTCCAAAATATAAAAGGAGATAAAGCCATTTGGGCCATTGCGGCACTCTTGGCCTTGTTTTCATTTTTGCCGGTATATAGTGCCAGTAGTAATTTGGTATATGTAGTGGGCAATGGTACGCCGGTTGGTCACTTGGTAAAACATGCCATACTGTTGTTTTTAGGTTTTGGAATTATTTATGGGGTACATAAAATACCCACGCATTTCTTCAAGGGGCTTTCTATGATAGCACTGCCCATTGTATTGGTGTTGCTCATATTTGTTTTGGCTCAAGGCACATCCAGTGGTGGTACCAATGATAGTCGTTGGATCCGTTTGCCTTTGGTAGGCTTTGGTTTTCAGCCTTCGAATTTAGCGGCGGTAGTATTGATGATCTATGTAGCGCGCTATTTTTCAAAGGTGAGGGATATTAAAATAACCTTTAAAGAAAGTATACTGCCATTGTGGTTACCGGTTTTCTTAGTGGTGGCATTAATATTGCCCGCTAACTTTTCAACGGCGGCCATTGTATTCTCTATGGTGATGGTATTGTGTTTTTTAGGAGGATACCCAATGAAATATTTATTGGGGATCGTGGGTACGGGAATACTGTTTTTATCCATTTTCATATTAACGGCGAAAGCTTTTCCGGATCTATTCCCGAATAGGGTTGACACATGGATGAGCCGTATAGATAGTTTCTCCAATCCGGATGATACTGAAGGCACTTATCAAATAGAACGTGCAAAGATTGCGATAGCAACCGGTGGTATTGTAGGTAAAGGAGCAGGTAAAAGTGTACAAAAGAACTTTTTGCCACAGAGTTCATCGGATTTTATTTACGCGATAATCGTAGAGGAATATGGTCTAGTAGGCGGATTCATTTTAATGCTTTTTTACATGTTCTTGTTGTTTAGGATAGTGGTAGTGGCAAATGGCTGTGCAACCATATTCAGCAAATTGTTGGTGTTGGGTGTTGGGTTGCCTATAGTGTTTCAGGCATTGATAAATATGGCGGTAGCGGTAGAGCTGTTTCCGGTAACGGGGCAAAATTTACCATTGATCAGTAGTGGTGGTACTTCTAGTTGGATGACCTGTTTGGCAATAGGCATCATATTGAGTGCAAGTAATAAAAGTATAGCCCAGGAGAGTGCTTCTGGCAATGATGTTGATATAGACGAGACTAACCCTTTAGAGATTTTAAGTGGGCAGTTATAAGTTTATTTTGTCGGGCGGAGGTACCGGCGGACATATTTATCCGGCGATAGCCATAGCGAACGAGTTGAAAAGGCGGTATCCAGATGCTGAATTTTTGTTCGTTGGTGCGAAGGATAGAATGGAGATGGAAAAAGTACCGCAAGCGGGGTACAAAATAGAGGGATTGTGGATTACGGGAATTCAGCGAAAACTGACCCTAAAAAATCTACTATTTCCAATAAAATTGATAAGTAGTTTAATGAGAGCAAATAGCATCGTATCGAAGTTTAAGCCCCATGCCGTAATTGGTACAGGTGGTTTTGCTAGTGGTCCGTTGTTAAAAATGGCGACGACGAAGGGTATTCCTTGTGTTTTGCAAGAGCAGAATTCCTTTGCGGGTATTACCAATAAACTATTAAAGGATAAAGTGGAGAAAATCTGTGTGGCCTATGAGGGTATGGAGAAGTTTTTTCCAAAAGACAAAATAGTATTGACAGGTAACCCTGTTAGATCAGATTTGGTGGAATTGAAAGCTACCAAAGAAGAAGCTTTAGATTATTTTGAATTGACCACCAATAAGAAAGTGTTGTTGGTGTTGGGTGGCAGTTTAGGGGCTAGGCGCATAAATCAATTAGTAGCGGATCATTTAGCATACTTTGAAGATTTGGGATTACAGGTAATCTGGCAATGTGGTAAAGGGTACTATAAAACCTATAGAACCCATCAGTCGGCTAATATAAAAGTACATGCCTTTTTGAATTCTATGGATAAAGCATATGTAGCGGCAGATTTCATTATTTCAAGGGCAGGTGCAGGTGCGGTGTCAGAACTGTGTTTGGTAGGAAAGCCTACATTTTTTATTCCGTCACCGGTGGTGGCAGAAGATCATCAGACCATGAATGCATTGGCATTGGTAAAACAGCATGCGGCAGTAATGATCAGGGAAAAAGAGCTTGATGAGCAATTTAAGATGCAGTTTGAATCGGTCTTTAATACATCGGAAAAGCAAGAGGAATTAGCAAGGAATATCAAGGCAATGGCATTACCGAATGCTACGGCTGATATTTGTGATGAAATAGAAAAATTAATACAATAAAATGAACGTAGCGCAAATACATAGAGTGTATTTTATTGGCATAGGAGGCATTGGTATGTCTGCTTTGGCGCGTTATTTTGCGTTCATAGATAAAACGGTTTCCGGATACGATAAGACCGAGAGTCCGTTGACCCATGAACTGGCAGCTTCTGGTATGGATATTCACTATAAGGACAGTATTGACCTAGTGGAAGAAGTGTATAAGAATGACCCGGAACATACCTTGGTAGTGTATACGCCCGCGGTACCATCAAACCATACGGAATATCAGTTCTTTTTACAGAATGGATTTACCATTAAAAAACGATCAGAAGTATTGGGTCTAATTACCAAAGATTCTTTTTGTTTGGCAGTTGCAGGAACACATGGTAAAACGACCACCTCTAGTATTCTGGCGCATTTGTTAAAAGAAACAGGTGTAAAAATGACCGCTTTCTTAGGTGGCATATCAGAAGATTTCAATAGTAATTTCTTGTTGGAAGGAACGGAATATTCTGTTGTTGAGGCAGATGAATTTGATCGTTCATTTATGCAATTAACACCAAATGTAGCCTGTGTTACCTCTATGGATGCAGATCATTTAGATATTTATGGAGATGCCCAAGAGCTGGAAAAAACATTTAAGGATTTTACCAAGCGGTTAAAGCCGGGCGGCACCTTATTTGTGCGTAACGGGTTGCCTTTAAAAGGGTTGACCTATGGTATAGAAGACGATTCGGATTATTGCATCCGGAACATAAAAATAGAACATGGCACCTACATATTCGATTTGGAGACCCCCGACCTCAAACTAGAAGGGGTTGAATTTAACAAGCCAGGAAGGCATAATCTGCTCAATGGTTTAGTGGCTTTTGCGATGGCGATGCAAGCAGGTCCCCCGCCGCATCGCCTTGCACAGGCACTGTCTACCTTTAAGGGAGTGCAAAGAAGATTTTCATATCAGATAAAAAATGATGATTTCATTTATATCGACGATTATGCGCATCATCCTACTGAGATCAATGCGGTTTATGAAGCCGTCTCGGAAATGCATCCCAATAAAAAAGTGTTGGCAATTTTTCAACCGCACCTGTTTTCAAGAACACGTGATTTTGCGAACGAGTTTGCACAAAGCTTGTCACGCTTTGAAAATGTGCTGTTGTTAGATATATACCCGGCTAGGGAAGAGCCTATTACAGGGGTAGATTCAGAATGGTTGTTAGGTAAAATGACAAACGGTAATAGAAAATTAATTTCAAAGGAACAAATGCTTTCTGAGGTAAAAAATCAAAATCCAGAAGTATTGATAACAATGGGAGCCGGAGATATAGGCTTGGAAGTAGTGAAAATAAAAAAAGAAATGTCTTATGCGGGTTAATTTGGGCTTTATAAAATTAGCGGCGTTGATACTTGTAATCACTGGGCTGTACGCTTTTTCTAACGAAAGAAATAGTGCAAAACAGGTGGCCGGTATGAAGGTAGAATTCATTGGTGACCAAAATTTATACCTCACTGAAGGGACGGTTAATAAATTGTTAATACAAAATTGCGGAGGGCTCAAAAATGTGCCTAAAGAAAATATAGTTTTGAATACTGTAGAAAAGGCCCTTGAGGCCAATGAAATGGTGAAAAGTGCCCAGGTCTATCTTACAATAGATGGCGAGCTTACGTCGAAAATAGTTCAACGGAAACCAATCGGACGCATAGAAGGGGATAAAAAGTTCTATTTAGATGATGAAGGAAAGAGAATGCCGCTTTCCAATAATCATTCAGCTAGAGTTCCCATTATAACAGGCAATATCAGTGGTAAAAGCCTTGAGGATGTCTATGTCATATTGGAACATATAAATAAGGACGATTTTTTTCGAAAATCGGTAATAGGTATTCACGTTCAAGGTGATAGTGAATATCAATTACGGTTAAGGCTTAATAATTTTGTTGTAAACATAGGCGGTATTGAAGACTTAGAGGCCAAGTTCAGCAATTTTAAGGCATTTTATGCCAAAGCGAACAAGGATGAAACCTTGGAGGATTATGCGGTAGTAAGTTTAGAATTCAATAACCAGGTGGTGTGCACTAAAATATAATTAAAATGGAACAAACTAAATATTCAGTCGGGTTAGACATAGGTACAACGAAAATCGTTGCCATAATCGGTAAGCAAAACGAATATGGTAAAATTGAGATTTTGGGTATAGGTAAGTCCAAAAGTTTAGGTGTGCACAGAGGTGTGGTTAATAATATAACACAGACCATAAAATCTATACAGCAAGCGGTTGAGGAAGCAGAGGCAAACTCAGGGCTTAAGATCGGTTCTGTAGTCGTTGGTATTGCCGGGCAACATATAAGAAGTCTGCAACATAGCGATTATATCACGAGAAAAGATTCTGAGGAAGTCATAGGTGAAGATGATGTGGATATGTTATGTGGTCAAGTGCACAAGTTGATCATGCTTCCTGGTGAGGAGATTATTCATGTATTGCCACAGGAATACAAAGTTGATGGACAAGCGGAAATCCGTGAGCCTATTGGTATGTACGGTGGTAGGTTAGAAGCTAATTTCCATGTAGTAGTTGGTCAAGTGGTTTCTATAAAGAATGTTGGGCGTTGCATTAAGAGTGCAGGTTTAGATCTAGGTAACATTACGTTAGAGCCTTTAGCTTCATCTGATGCCGTTCTAAGTCAAGAAGAAAAAGAGGCAGGTGTAGCATTGATCGATATAGGAGGTGGTACAACTGATCTGGCTATTTTCAAAGATGGTATTATTAGGCATACCGCAGTAATACCTTTTGGTGGTGGAGTTATTACCGAAGATATTAAAGAAGGTTGTTCAATTATTGAAAAACAGGCAGAATTATTAAAAACAAGATTTGGTTCTGCATGGCCGGGTGAAAATAGGGATAATGAAATTGTATCTATACCAGGATTACGTGGTAGAGAGCCAAAAGAGATTTCTTTAAAGAACCTTTCTAAGATCATACATGCACGAGTTGTTGAAATTATTGAACAAGTGTATGTAGAGATCAAAAACTACGGTCACGAAGAGCAAAAGAAAAAACTGATTGCCGGTATTGTGCTTACAGGTGGTGGAAGCCAATTAAAGCATTTAAAGCAATTGGTAGAGTATATTACAGGAATGGATACTCGAATTGGGTACCCTAACGAGCATTTGGCGGGCGATTCTGATGAAGAAGTTGCTAGTCCGTTGTACGCAACCGCTGTTGGTCTTTTAATGAATGCCATTAAGAACCAAGAGAAGTTGAAATTAACACAGGAAGAAATTATACAAGAGCAGGAAGAAGAAGAATTGGTGTATGCAGAGCATAAAACGGAGACCGTAAAACGCCCTGATATACATAAGGAAAGAAAATCTGTTTTTGATAAATGGACTGAAAAGTTAAAAGAATTTTTAGATAACGCAGAGTAATAAGCATAGCATAAGAATACATAACCAGTAATAATTAGAATATGAGTAAGAACAGCGAATTTGATAATATCTCCTTTGATCTGCCAAAGAATCAAAGCAACGTCATAAAAGTCATCGGTGTAGGTGGCGGTGGTAGTAATGCCATAAACCACATGTTCCAGGCGGGTATCAACGGAGTTGATTTTGTAATCTGTAATACTGATTCACAGGCCTTGGATAATAGTCCGGTGCCTAACAAAATACAGTTAGGTGTATCATTGACAGAAGGTTTGGGTGCTGGTGCCAATCCTGAAGTGGGTGAGCAAGCGGCCATGGAAAGTATGGAAGACATAAAAGGTATGTTGGATACGACTACCAAAATGATTTTTATTACTGCTGGTATGGGCGGGGGAACAGGAACTGGTGCTGCTCCCGTAATTGCCAAGTTTGCAAAGGAAATGGATGTTCTTACTGTAGGTATCGTTACAATGCCGTTTCAATTCGAAGGTAAAATGCGAGTTGAACAGGCACAATTGGGTATTGAAAAATTACGTAAAAATGTAGATTCGCTAATCGTAATTAACAATAACAAATTAAGGGAAGTGTATGGTAACCTAGGTTTTAAGGCCGGGTTCTCAAAAGCGGACGAAGTATTGGCAACTGCAGCTAGAGGTATAGCAGAGGTTATTACACATCACTACACTCAAAACATAGATTTACGTGATGCTAAAACGGTGTTGTCCAATAGTGGTACCGCTATCATGGGATCGGCAATTTCATCTGGTTCTGCAAGAGCTAATGAGGCTATTATGAAAGCATTGGATTCACCGTTATTGAACGATAATAAGATTCAAGGAGCTAAGAATGTATTATTATTGATCGTTTCCGGTGCACAGGAAATTACTATTGATGAGATTGGTGAAATCAACGATCATATTCAAATAGAAGCTGGCTACGGTGCAAACATTATTATGGGTGTAGGTGAAGATGAAAGCTTGGGAGAAGCTATAGCCGTAACCGTAATTGCAACGGGGTTTAACATTGAACAGCAAGATGATATTGTAAATACCGAATCAAAGAAAATTATTCATACGTTAGAAGACGGCCAACGTGCAGAGGCAATGTTGTTATCTAACCAAAAAACAGTTCATACTTTAGAGATGGACGACGAGGAAGAGGAGGTAAAAGAAGTCAAACCCGTAAAAAAGTATGAGTTCGTTGAGGAAGATGATTTTGATTTGATTCCTACAACGAACTACATCAGGAATTTTAATGTTTTTTATGAGGAAGTATTAGCGGAGAATGTCTCTGAAGAAGACTTTGTTATAGTAGACGCTCCAACTTCATTGAGAGATATAGAAGTTGTAGACCCACAGGAATTAAAGGTTGAAGATGAAGATGATAGATTTGCCACCAACTTTCAATATTCTAAGAGAGAGGAAGAGGAGAAGGAAAACGTAATCATGTTTGACCTTCATGATGAAGTTAAGGATATTGATGTTAATGATAGCATTGAAATTGTTCCTGTATTGGAGTATAATAAAAACGGGGAAAAAAGATATAGTTTAGATGACTATATGAAATTGGAAAGTAAGCTTACCGGGGCAAAATCCAAAGCTGAGGAATTTGAGCCAAAAGTTGTGGAAGATGAGCTTCTTTTTGAAAAGAAGACCGTAGCTCCAAGAAGAGAGGTGCAACCGGAAGAGGAGTTGGATCCTTTAGATACCCCTATTGAAGAATTATTGAGGGAAAGAGCTGATGAACGTAGACGTAAGTTGAAGGATTTCAATTATAAGTTCAAGAACAACGCGCCAACAAGTTATGATGAGAAGAAACCTGCTTATCAAAGACAAGGTGTTAATTTAGAGGATAGTCCGCGCGAAAAAAAAATCTCTAGAACCTCGTTAAGTGGAGATAGCAATGATGATATTCAATTAAGATCGAATAACTCTTTTTTACATGATAATGTAGACTAACACTGCATTTATAGTAATGTATTAAACCCGAAAACTAAGTCAGTTTTCGGGTTTTATTTTTTATCTTCGCAGACCAAAATATAGAAGAAATGGGTTTACAGCAAAGAGTAATGGAGCAGTTGAAATTAGCTATGAAAGCAAAGGATTCAGTAGCGCTAGAATCGCTTAGAGCTATTAAATCTGCGTTATTGGTAGCGAGTACTAGTGGCGGATCAGAAGTAACTGAAGAAGATGAAATACAGATTGTTCAGAAACTGGTAAAGCAGAGAAAAGACAGTGCTGCAATTTTTATAGAGCAGGGTAGACAAGACCTTGCTGATCCTGAGTTGGCACAGATTGCTGTAATCGAGCAATTTTTACCAGAACAACTTTCTGAAGAAGAAGTTGAGAAAGTAGTTGTACAGACTATTGATGCTATTGGCGCTTCTGGAATGAAGGATATGGGTAAAGTAATGGGCATAGTGTCTAAAGAACTTGCCGGCCAAGCAGATGGTAAATTAATTTCTACGATTGTAAAGAAGAAATTGGCATAACATAAAATTAGCAGAATTTTAGTTTTGCTAATTGCTAAATATATATTGGCCTCGTGGCGCAACTGAATAGCGCATCAGATTTCGGCTCTGAGGGTTGGGGGTTTGAATCCCTCCGGGGTCACAAGTAAAAAGCCACATCTGAAAAGATGTGGCTTTTAAATGATATATATTTAATAGATTTAATCTCTATTAATATCGAAAACAATGCCTTCTTTGTGCATTTGAATCATTTCACTTTTAGAATATCCATAAGTGATTTCAGAATAATTTTCGTCCTTATCAATTTTATAGATTCTGGACTTTTTTGATATTTCAAAATCGTTCAAGGATAGAAATAAACTATCTGTTGTTACTTTTTCAAGTCGCATGGTAGAATAACTGCCGTTATTTGCTTTATACTCATAAATATCACCAACAGCGGGCTGTGTTAGGTGTAATTGTGTATCCTCTTTATTCTTGCCGCTAGAGTAAATAGTAAATACTATTAACAGAGCAAAAATCAATAGACCCGAGAACTGCCAAATTGGACCTTTAGCCTCTCCTTTGATATTTTTATACTGCATTTTAAGAGCTTCGGGCATCTGCTTAGGACTTAAAGTCTCTTTGCAATGTGCGCAGTAAGTACTACCACTTTTACCCAATGGAAAAACAGGGATCCAAAAAACATGTGCGTGCCTTCTGTAAATATTAATGTAAATAGTATCTTGATTATTGCAATGTTGACAAGTAATGTTTCTTGTTTTTACCGAATCAAGACTAGCTGATCCAGTGCCAAAAAATATCATAATGGAAGGTTTAGTAGTTAAGTACTCTACATAACGTCCATATATATTACCTATTGTTTATAATGATTATTGTCTGTTAAAGTCAGTGGATTACGTAGTCACAGAGCTTAGAACAATATTTTTTACAATCATTTTAGCATGTATTCTTGAGTTTTCAATAAACCATTTATGAGTTTCCATACCACCACATATAACCCCGGCCAAGTATAACCCAGACACGTTGGTTTCCATCGTTTCTGGATTGTATTCGGGGAGTTTTTTATCATCTTCACTAATGTTTACGCCTAATTTTTCTAAGAAACTAAAATTGGGTCTATATCCGGTAAGTGCTAAAACAAAATCATTTTCAATTTCCTCCTCGCCCGTACCAGTGTTCAAAAGGATACTGTCATTGGTAATGGCTTTAACCGTTGTGTTGAAATAGGCTTTAATACTTCCTTCCTCTATACGGTTGATGATATCCGGTCTTACCCAATATTTTACACGTTGACCAACTTCTGGACCTCTAATGATCAGTGTAACTTCTGCACCTTTTCTGTAACATTCCAAGGCAGCATCAATTGCAGAATTGCTTGCCCCTATAACTGCAACTTTTTGTCCGGCATAGTAATGTGGATTATCGTAATAGTGAACAACTTTTTTTAAGTCTTCTCCCGGTACGTTCAGTAAGTTGGGTAAGTCATAGAAACCGGTTGCTACCACAATTTGCTTTGAGGTGTATGTATTTTTGTTGGATGTGACAGTGAATGTTTCTCCCTTTTTTTGAACGTTCTCAACCTTTTCAAACAAATTTATATGCAACTTATTTGAAGTAACTATTCGTCTGTAATATTCTAATGCCTCGTCTCTTTTAGGTTTCGCTTCTTTACTGATAAATGGTATTTCGTCTATCTCCAATTTTTCCGATGAAGAGAAAAATTGCATATTACTAGGATAGTGGAAAAGGGAATTTACAATAGGTCCTTTTTCAATGATCAGATAAGAAAGTCCGTTTTTTTTAGCCTCTAATCCGCATGCTATACCAATTGGTCCTCCGCCAACGATGACAATATCAAATTCAGTTTTCATCCCTTTAAATCTTTAATAGTTGTTGTTGGGTCTTCGCTTTTAAAAACAAAACTACCGGCAACCAAAACATCTGCGCCGGCATCAACTAATTTTTGAGAGTTGTTCGTAGTAACACCACCATCAATTTCAATCAAAGCGGACGAATTTTTTCTGGCGATCATCGCCTTTGCAGCTTTTATTTTATCATAAGTGTTTTCAATGAAAGATTGTCCACCAAAGCCGGGGTTAACGCTCATGATCAAAACCACATCAATATCTTGAATAATATCTTCTAAAAGAGATACGTTGGTATGCGGATTTAACGCTACACCTGCTTTCATGCCCAAAGCTTTAATGGCTTGTATGGTTCTATGTAAATGAGTGCAGGCTTCATAATGAACGGTTAGAATATGTGCTCCAAGTTTGGCAAATTCTTCCAAATACCTATCTGGGTCAACAATCATTAAATGCACATCTAAAGGAATTGTAGCATGTTTTTGAATAGCTTTAACTACGGGCATACCATAAGATATGTTTGGAACAAAAACGCCGTCCATGACATCTATATGGTGATACGTTGCTTCACTGGCGTTCACCATTTCTACATCGCGTTGTAAATTACCAAAATCTGCAGCTAAAAGAGATGGCGCTATGCTTGCCTTTTTCATTTTATAAAACCTTTATTGTTCAGTACAAAAATACGGATTTGTAATTCGTTCTACAGTTGTTTTAGATTTGCTTTAACTACGATCAATCAATTGACGTGCCGCCACTTTTTATGAGAATAGGATTTATCTTTGACTTGTATTTGTCAAAAATCCCGTTCAATTTGTTCAATTCTATAGTGAGTTCTGCCGATAATTCTTCATACACTTTGTAGGCACCGTTTGTTGGTTTTGCTTCTCCAGATTCTACACTTCGGCGTAAAGATGCCAATCTGTTGTTGAGTTTAATTGGGAAGTTCAAAGGATCTTGACCTGATTGATTTTTAACTTGGTAAAGAGCTTCTTCCACTTCAGTGATCTCACCTAGAAATGGCGTTACGATCGTTTCATAATCAGTAGCTTCAATATCTTCTTTAGCATCGTGAAGTTGCTTTTTGATATCACGTATTTTGATTACCGTTTCATTTGCAGTAGAAGTTTTTTCCATAATTTTATTGGAAAGCTCAAATTGTTCATCCAAATCTTCTTTTGTAATGCCTTTTAGATTTGGGTCCATTTCTATATTGAACGAATAGGTTTGCTCATAGTTTCCGGACTTCATTTTAACCTTGTAAGTACCTATGGGGGCTTTTGGACCTCTGGCAGGTCTTGCGCTCCAAATAATCATTCCGTCGAATGTTGTAGCTCCTGTGTATCTCATATCCCAGGTGAACGTGTTTATCCCTTTTGCGGTGGTTGGCTTTGTAGAGCCTCCTTTAAGCCAATAGGGTAAATTAGGGTCTACTTCGTATTTTGGTTTGCTACCGGTAAAGGTGTTGATCAATTTGTCATTTGCGTCAAAAATTTCAAAGGTGATGGTATCTTTTTCTTCTTTAAGATAATACTGAATAGAAGCATCGGTGACACCTCTAATAGCGTTGGTAGGTTTAAAAAGAATAGCTTCTTGTTTAACCATTTCTGGGGAATACTGTCTTAGGGGTTGAATATCATCTAAAATCCAGAAGCCTCTTCCGTGAGTACCAAGAACGACATCATTGTCTTTAACTACCAAATCTCTTACCGGTGTATCTGGTAATTTAAGTTGAAGGCTTTGCCAAAGTTCGCCATCGTTCATAGAGAAATATACGCCATGTTCCGTTGCTAAAAATAAAAGTCCCTCCCTTACTGGATCTTCACGAACAGCTCTTGCAAAATGCCCGTCTGCAATACCATTAATAATTTTAGTCCAAGTTTTACCATAATCATGGGTTTTAAATACATAGGGTTGCCTGTCGTCTACTTGGTATCTATTGGCGGCTACGTAAAGCGTACCAGGATTGTGAAGAGATTCGTCAATAATACTTACCCTTGAAAATTTAGGTAATTCTTTTGGTGTAATATCTGACCAATTTTTACCACCGTCTCTTGTAATATGTATTTTACCATCATCTGATCCTGCCCATATGGTATTAATGTCATGATTAGATGGGGCAAGCGCAAATACGGTTGCGTAAATTTCAGGACCGTTCATATCCATGGTAATAATACCTCCGGTCTTTCCTAAAGTAGATGGGTCTGCATAGGTAAGATCAGGACTTATTTTTTCCCAAGATTGACCATCATCGGTAGTTTTCCAAACATGTTGGGAGCAGGTATACATTACGTTTTCATCTTGTGGTGCAAACATAATAGGGAAGGTCCATTGCCAACGTTCCGGCAAAGCGCTTGCCGGTTCACCAGAGAAAAACCGTGGATACACCTGTATATCCCTAGATTGGCCGTTACTACGATCATACCTGGTTAAGAGTGCGCCTTGGCTACCTGCATAAAATATATCCAAGTTGGTAGGGTGTTGGGTGATCCACCCGCTTTCGCCGCCACCTACAGCATATGCCCAACCATCCCCTTGACCTCTTGCCTGCATATGGCCCCAGCCATCACTTGGTACGGCAATGGTACTATTATCTTGTTGGGCACCAGCCACATGGTAAGGTACATCGTTTGTGGTCATTACATGATATAACTGTGTTGTGGTGTAATCTTCCTCTGTCCATGATTTACCACCGTTAATACTTACCACGCCACCGCCATCGTTTGATGAGATCATTCTATTAGGATCGTTAGGGTCTATCCAAAGATCATGATTATCACCATGTGGAACTTTAATTTCAGTATCAAAAGTTACCCCACCATCCGTAGACTTCCAAAAATCAACATTTAGTCCGTATACGGTTTCTTTATCAACAGGGTCGGCGTAAATTCTAGAATAGTAAAATGCGCGTTGTCTTAGTTTTCTTTCGTCATTGGTTTTGGTCCATGTTTTACCGGCATCGTCCGATCTAAAAACACCACCTTCATTAGCTTCTACAATGGCCCATACACGGTTAGAATCTGCAGGGGATACCGTTACACCAATTTTACCTAACGGTCCTGCGGGCATACCTGGGTTATTAGATAGATCACTCCAGGTTTCTCCGCCATCGGTAGATTTCCATAGTTTACAATCCGGACCACCGCCCCACATTTTCCAAGCTTTACGTTGAACTTGCCAAGTGCTGGCGTATAAAACATTTGGGTTGTTACGGTCTATAATTAAATCTACAGCACCCGCCTTATCGCTAACATATAAAGTTTTCTTCCATGTTTTTCCACCATCCATACTTTTAAAAACGCCCCTTTCTTCATTGTCGCCATACGGGTGACCCAATGCGGCGACGTATACAATATCAGGATTTGTGGGATGAATTCTAATTCTTGAAACAGCTTGGGTTTCTTCAAGACCTAAGTGTTCCCAAGTTTTACCGGCATCAGTAGATTTGTAAACACCATCACCTTGAGTAATACTTCCGCGCAATTGAACTTCCCCCATGCCTATATAAACTATATCTGGGTTGGTTTCGGCAACTGCAACCGCACCAACGGAAGAGCTGGTTATTTGCCCGTCTGTAACAGGTTCCCATTCATTACCACCATCAGTGGTCTTCCATAATCCACCGCCCGTTGCTCCAAAATAATATTCATTAGGTCTGCTAGGGCTGCCCGTAGAACCAAGCGATCGACCTCCACGTACGGGGCCAATATTTCGCCATTCCAAATTTTCATAGAAAGCTTTGTCGATTACAACATCTTGAGTATTATTTTTTGCTTTATTTTTCTGCGCAAATACAGTAGAGGTAAAGGAAAAAAATAGAAGGACAACAATTGTCGAAAATTTCGAGTTCATAAGAGTTGTTGTTTGGTGGATAATTTAAATAATTGGTTGCTTGAAAATAAGCATTTAATCTGCGAATAATTGGGTAAAGGAAAATTTTAACGACTTGTGAATCCTATTAATGCGATAAGCGATTTTTACGCCGTTTTGCTTTAGAATATTCTAAAAATGAAGTGCTTATTTTATCAAATGTATATGCAAGGAATATGATGTAGTTTTTTATAAAAAACAGCTCTGAAAAGTAAAGTCGAGCGGGCTTTAGCTGATTTGTCTTAAACCTTCATAAATGGAAATAGCAACAGCATTTGCCAAATTAAGACTTCTAATATGTGTACTGTATAATGGTATCTTAACCGCGTTTTCTTGATGTTTGTTTAATAAGGTCTTAGGTAGCCCAACAGATTCTTTTCCAAAAACTAAGAACATGTCATCTTCAAAATCAATTTCCCAATGATTTTTGTTTGCGGTAGCAGAGAAGAAAATCATTTTTTTGTCATCATGTTCTTTAAAAAATGCATCTACGTTTTCATGAATGACCACATTAAGATGTTGCCAATAATCTAGCCCTGCTCTTTTTAATCGTTTATCGCTTAGCTCAAAACCAAAAGGTTTAACCAAATGTAAGGTAGAACCGGTGCCAAGTGCCAATCTGCCAATGTTACCAGTGTTGTTAGGAATTTCAGGTTCTATAAGTACAATATGAAAGCCCATTATTTTTTAAAGGATTGTAAGTATAAATGTTCTACTTTTTCTCTGGCCCATGGAGTTCTACGTAAAAACTTTAAACTTGATTTTAT
Organism: Maribacter dokdonensis DSW-8; assembly: GCF_001447995.1. Classification (NCBI taxonomy): domain Bacteria; kingdom Pseudomonadati; phylum Bacteroidota; class Flavobacteriia; order Flavobacteriales; family Flavobacteriaceae; genus Maribacter; species Maribacter dokdonensis. The sequence continues at coordinate 27,128 of NZ_LDPE01000009.1, forward strand.
AGAAGGGTTACTTTTAAAACAATTGATATTTACTTGTCTCGCTAAATCTTCCCAAGAGTATTTCTCTGTAAGTTCTTCTAAAATGGTCACGAGCTTTACACCGTGAAGTGGGTTATTGGGCTGAGAATCTGAACTCATATGATTGGATTATATTATAAATAATACTCATTTTTGAAAGGCAACGTACATGGAAAGTGCAGGAACCTGAATGGTATCTTTTACTAATTGTAAACCTTCAAAGTCAAAGGTACTACCTGAAACGGCTTTATGCCAAACGCCTTCAATTTTATAATCTATTTTTTTGTTTGATGCGTTATAAATGACCAGTATTTTCTGCCAATTGTCATTATTTGCATTGTGATCAATAATGAAAGAAACAAGGCTATCATTGGTCTGTTGGAATTTTACTTTTTCGCGAACTTCTTTTGCATTGGCAATATGAAATGCAGGATGCTCTTTTCGTAAGCGAATTAAATTTTTGTAGTATTTGAACACTTCCTGATACTCAATTTTCCAATTCCAGTTTATTTGATTAATGCTATCTGGCAGGTTATATGAATTATGTTCCTCATTTTTAGTACGTAGCATTTCTGCACCGGCATGTAGAAAAGGAGTGCCTTGTGAGGTCAGTACAATGGCATTCGCTAATTTATCCATTGTTATTAACGTTTCTACGTCAGCATCTGGTCTTGAAATTTTCAGTTTATCAAAAAGTGTGTGGTTGTCATGGCAAGAGACATAATTTATAGATTGCCAAGGTTCATTGGTCCAAGGGGTATTTGAATAATTAATACTGTTGTAGTTAACATCAGGATGCTGAATAGCTCCTACAATTCCAAATTTTATGGATTCTTGTTTATTCTTGGCACCACTTACGAAACCTAAACTCTGGTCATCAAAAACAGACCCTTTTAGTCCATCACGTAAATCGTCATTAAAAGCTGCAATTTTTGGTAATTGTTGCATGTGTTTTTTAAGAGCACGCTTTTCTTCCGGTAAAGGGGAATCTCCTGCGGTCCACCCTTCACCGTAAAGTAATGCATCAGGGTTTAATTTTAGAACGGCATCAGCAACATTATTCATGGTCTCAATGTCATGAATGCCCATTAAATCGAACCTAAAACCATCAATATGATATTCTTTGGTCCAATAGGTGACAGATTCTATCATGAATTTGCGCATCATACTACGTTCAGAAGCAGTTTCATTACCGCAGGCAGCGGCATCTGAATAAGATCCGTCTTGCCAATGTCTGTAATAATAACCGGGAACTTCAAGATTAAAATTAGAAGTATCGGTTCTGCCCGTATGGTTGTAAACAACGTCCATAATTACACCTATGCCATTGTCATGAAAAGCTTTGATCATTTGTTTAAATTCCCTAATACGTACTTCCGCATTAAATGGATCTGTTGAAAATGAGCCTTCTGGAACGTTATAATTGTTAGGGTCGTACCCCCAATTAAATTGAGGTGTATTTAAATTGGTCTCGTCAATAGCGTAGTGATCAAAAGTGGGTAAAAGATGCACATGTGTAATACCCAGTTCCTTTAAATGGTCAATTCCTGTGGATACATTATTATTTCCAGTGGTACCTTTTTCGGTTATCCCTAAATATTTACCCGGATAGAATGAACCAGATTGTGGGTGTATGGTCATATCACGCACATGTAGCTCATAAATAATGGCTTCATTTGGTTGTTTTAACAGAGGGGAACGATCATTGTGCCACCCAATAGGATTAGTGGATTCCATATTTGTCACCATGGCTCTATTGCCGTTAACACCTACTGCTTTCGCATATATACCGGGAGTTTCATTTAACCATTTATTGTTGTGCTTTACTTGGTAAGTGTAGTATGTTCCATTCAAATCTCCTTGAACTGCTATGTGCCATACGCCAGTGGTTGACTTTTTAAGGGGATATATCTCAAAAGCTTCAACATCATTACCTTTTTTAAATAATCTTAATATTACTTCTTCTGCATTTGGAGACCATAGTTTAAATGAAGTGGAATTTTTACCATAGGTAATCCAGAGATTTTCATCAACAGGCGTAGGGTAGCTGTTAAATTCTTTGGTGTTATCAGATATTTTACACGAATTAAACAATAGTAGAATTATTAGAATTAGTGATATGTACCTCATTAGCATGGTGGTAAGCTCCTAAGATAGGCAAAGATCGTTAAGAATTTAACAAGGGGTACTTTTTAGAAGACGAATTATAGTAACCTTTATAAATGAAAAAACTCCGGTAATCAGCCGGAGTTTATTCATCAATCAAAAAACGAACAGTCATGATAAACTGTTGTTATCGTTAAAATTACAACTAATATGCCAATATTGCCAATTTAAGGAAAGATTAACGTGTAATTTTATAACTTTATCACATTGAATTCTTAACCCAAATACGTTTTCAATATTTTACTTCTAGAAGTATGCTTTAATCTTCTTATCGCTTTTTCTTTAATTTGACGAACTCTTTCTCTTGTAAGATCAAAAGTTTCACCAATTTCTTCCAATGTCATAGAATGCTGACCTGCAAGACCAAAGTATAAACGGATAACATCTGCCTCACGAGGAGTCAAAGTTTCTAAAGCACGCTCAATTTCTGTACGTAAAGACTCATGTAACAATTCTCTATCTGGGTTTGGCGACTCACCACTACGAAGTACATCATAAAGGTTAGAATCTTCACCATCGATAAGAGGAGCATCCATAGATACGTGTCTACCTGAGTTTTTCAATGATTGTTTTACATCATCAACGGTCATATCCAACTCTTTCGCAATTTCTTCTGGAGAAGGCATTCTTTCATGCGCTTGCTCTAAAAAGGCAAAAGTTTTGTTGATTTTATTGATAGAACCAATTTTGTTCAATGGCAAACGAACGATACGAGATTGTTCTGCCAAAGCTTGTAATATAGATTGACGGATCCACCATACGGCGTATGAGATAAATTTAAAACCTCGCGTTTCGTCAAAACGCTGTGCAGCTTTGATAAGACCAAGGTTTCCCTCGTTAATCAAATCCGGTAAAGTAAGTCCTTGGTTTTGGTACTGCTTGGCAACTGACACCACGAATCTGAGGTTGGCTTTGGTAAGTTTTTCAAGAGCGATCTGGTCGCCTGCCTTGATGCGTTGTGCCAACTCTACTTCTTCATCAGCGGTAATCAAGTCCACTTTTCCAATTTCTTGTAAGTACTTGTCCAAAGATGCGGTCTCTCTATTGGTGACCTGTTTTGTAATCTTAAGCTGTCTCATTAAAATAAATTAAGTTCAATTTGCATAGACTGCATATACTTATACGTAAAAATCTTCCGAATGTTACAATTCAATAAAAAAAAGTTCATTTTTCCGTTGAACGGCACAAAAAAAGCCTCAACTGATTAGTCGAGGCTTTAAGAATAAACTTACAAAGAGTTAATCTCTTCTAGGTTTTCTATCGCGATTACGATCGTTTCCACGACGATCATCTCTACGTTTATCATCACGTGGTGGTCTTTCAACAAAGCCTTCTGGTTTTGGTAAAAGTGCTTTACGAGATACTTTCTCTTTACGGGTACGTTTGTCTATACCAAAGTACTTCACGTCGAATACGTCTCCCATGTTCACAACATCGGTTACATTTTCTGTACGTTCCCATGCCAATTCAGATACATGCAACAATACTTCATTACCTGGAGCATCTGTATATTCTACAACAGCACCAAAGTCCAACATTTTAATAACCTTTACTTCGTAAACGCTACCAACTTCTGGCTTAAATAATAAAGAATCTATTTTTGCCATAACAGCATCAATACCTTTGCTACCTACACCTAGTACTTCAACAATACCTTCTTCGGTAACAGGGTCTTCGTTAATAACGATAGTAGTCTCGGTTTCTTTTTGTAATTCTTGAATTACTTTTCCACCAGGACCGATCAATGCTCCAATAAACTCATTAGGTATACGTCTAGTAACCATTGTAGGTGCGTGATCCTTAACCTCTGCATTTGGTGTTTCAATAGTTTCGGTTATTTTACCTAAAATGTGTAAACGACCGTCACGAGCTTGTTTTAAAGCATTTACAAGAATTTCATAAGACAATCCTTTTACTTTAATATCCATTTGGCAAGCGGTAATACCATCGGCAGTACCGGTTACTTTAAAGTCCATATCACCTAAGTGATCTTCATCACCTAAAATATCGGAAAGAACAGCATATTTTCCAGATTCAGTATCTGTAATCAATCCCATTGCAATACCTGAAACTGGTTTTTTCAATTGAACACCGGCATCCATCATTGCCATAGTACCAGCACAAACAGTAGCCATAGAAGAAGAACCGTTAGATTCTAAAATCTCAGATACTACACGTACTGTGTAAGGACAATCTTCAGGAACCATTCCTTTTAATGCACGTTGAGCCAAGTTACCGTGACCAACTTCTCTACGAGATGTTCCACGAATAGGTCTTGCTTCACCTGTTGAAAAAGGAGGGAAGTTATAGTGTAAATAGAAACGCTCTTCACCTTCGTAAGATGGCATGTCTATTTGGTTTGCTTCTCTACTTGTACCTAAGGTAACCGTAGCTAAAGCTTGAGTTTCTCCACGTGTGAAAATAGATGATCCATGAGTAGAAGGTAAATAGTTTACCTCACACCAAATAGGTCTAATCTCATCTGTCTTACGACCATCTAAACGCAAACCTTCATTCAATGTCAAATCTCTAACAGCGGCTTTTTCAGCTTTGCTGTAGTATTTAGAAATTAATCCGCCGAAATCTGCTTGCTCTTCTTCAGAAAAAGTAGCGATAATTTCTTCCTTGATTTCACCAAATGCAGCACTACGTTCATGTTTGGCAGAACCTGCTTGTGCAACAGCATATACTTTATCATATGCCATGTCGTGAATTTTCTGAGCTAAATCAGCATCTTCTCTTTCTGGCTCGTACTCACGTGTTTCTTTTTTACCAAAAGCTTCTGCTAATTTAACTTGAGCAGCACACTGTACTTTAATGGCTTCATGAGCAAACTTAATTGCTTCGGTCATTTCTTCTTCAGAAATCTCATCCATTTCACCTTCAACCATCATAACAGAATCTGCAGATGCTCCAATCATCATATCGATGTCAGACTCCTCTAATTGTGCTCTAGTTGGGTTAATGATGAATTCTCCGTTTACACGACCAACTCTAGCTTCAGAAATTGGGCATTCAAAAGGGAAATCTGATAATTGAATAGCTGCAGAAGCTGCTAAACCTGCCATAGCATCTGGCATAACGTCTTCGTCATGAGACATTAATTGAATCATCACCTGAGTTTCAGAGTGATAATCTTTTGGGAATAATGGACGTAAAACACGATCCACTAAACGCATGGTCAATACTTCACCGTCACTTGGTCTTGCTTCTCTTTTAAAGAAACCACCTGGGTAGCGACCCGCAGCAGCAAATTTTTCACGGTAATCTACCGTTAGTGGAAGAAAGTCCACATCACTTTGTTTGTAGTTGGAAACAACTGTACATAATAACATACATTTTCCTGATTGTACAACAACAGAACCGTGTGCCTGTTTTGCCAATTTTCCGGTTTCGATAGAAATTTCTCTACCATCCCCAAGGTCAATGACCTCTTTAAATACTTTTGGAATCATAAAATTCGATTAAAACCTGCTCATGCAGATTTGTTAAACAATGGTCTTTCCGACTGAAATTTTCTCTGGTCGGAGTTGTTGTGTTGTTGTGTTGACCAATGAAAAACCGTGTGTAGCTTTTTGTTCGCCCTTACCAAAATACTTGGCTTTAACTCCTAAGGCATGGAGTACTTAAAAAAAAGGGGATAGTTAACTATCCCCTTTTTAAAAATTATTTTCTAATACCTAGTTCTTTAATAAGCTCTCTGTATTTTACAATGTCATTTTTAATCATGTAATCTAAAAGACTTCTTCTTTTACCCACCAATTTTACAAGTGAACGCTCAGTGTTGTAATCTTTGTGATTCTTTTTCAAGTGACCGGTCAAGTGGTTGATTCTGTGTGTGAACAAAGCAATTTGTCCTTCTGTAGAGCCAGTGTTTTCTGCACTACCGCCGTATTTTTTAAAAATTTCGGCTTTTACTTCTTTTGATAAATACATTCCAATATTGTTTTAAATGATTTTTATGTATGTGATTGTTTTTCAATCAGGGCGCAAATATACAATTATTATTGAAATGTGCAGTATATTTTATAATCAAAAATGCTCGCCGAATCAATTGATAGGGCGAGCACTTTAAGATGGACCGTAATATCTTTAATGAAGATGTTCTATCATTAAAATATTAAGCAGAAGTTTTTTCTGCTCTTACCGGGTTATTTTGAATTAAATCTATGTAAAGATTAACTTTTTTCTTTAAATCTCTTCTATGTGAAATGAAATCTAAGAAGCCGTGTTCCAATAAAAATTCTGAAGATTGAAAACCTTCAGGTAAATCTTTACCTGTAGTATCCTTTACAATTCTTGGACCTGCAAAACCAATAAGTGCACCTGGCTCTGCAATATTGATATCACCTAGCATAGCGTACGATGCAGTTGTACCACCCGTTGTTGGATCTGTACATAAAGAAATGTACGGCAAACCAGCTTCGGATAATTGAGCCAATTTAGCAGATGTCTTTGCCAATTGCATTAGTGACAAAGCAGCTTCCATCATACGAGCACCACCAGATTTAGAAATCATCATAAAAGGCACTTTTTTCTTAATGGCGTGATCTATACCGCGGGCAATTTTTTCACCTACAACACTACCCATTGAGCCTCCTATAAATTTAAAATCCATACAGCAAATAACGATGTCTTTACCATAAGACTTACCAAAGCCTGTTCTAACAGCATCTTTCAACCCTGTTTTTTTCTGAGCTGCTTTTAAACGCTCACTATATTTTTTGGTGTCTTCGAATTTTAAAGGGTCTTTAGAAGAAAGCTTCTCATCAAGTTCAGTGAACTTATTGTCATCGAAAAGAATTTCAAAGTATTCTTTACTTCCTATCCTTACGTGATAATCATCTTCTGGGCTTACATAAAAGTTTTTTGCTAGATCGTCTGACTCAACAATTTTGCCTGTGGGAGATTTGTACCACAAGCCTTTAGGTGTGTCTTTCTTTTCTTCGGTAGAGGTTTGTATACCTTTTTCTTTTCTTTTAAACCAAGCCGTCATATCATCCATTTTATGGTTATCCTAAGTTGTTATAACGTATTTACGTTATTTAAATCTTCAAATGCTTTTTTCAATCTTTCAATAAAAGATATTTCTCCTTTTCTTAACCAAACTCTTGGGTCATAGAATTTTTTGTTTGGTTCATCTGCTCCCTTAGGGTTACCTATTTGAGATTGTAAATAATCTTTATTGTCCTGAACATAATCACGAACACCTGCTAAGAACGCATATTGTAAATCGGTATCAATGTTCATCTTAATTACTCCGTAGCTAATACCTTCTCTAATTTCTTCAACAGTAGAGCCTGACCCACCGTGGAATACGAAATCAATATGATTGTTTTTTACACCATATTTTTTAGAAATATACTCTTGAGAGTTCAAAAGGATTTTTGGGGTCAATTTTACGTTACCAGGTTTGTATACCCCGTGAACATTACCAAAAGCAGCGGCAATTGTAAATCTAGGGCTTACTTTAGAAAGTTCTTCATAAGCATACGCTACTTCTTCTGGTTGAGTGTATAGTTTAGAATCATCTACATCAGAATTATCTACACCGTCTTCTTCACCACCTGTAATACCTAATTCGATCTCTAAGGTCATGTTCATTTTGCTCATGCGCTCTAAATAACCTTTACATATTTCAATGTTCTCTTCTAAAGGCTCTTCAGAAAGATCGATCATATGAGAGCTGAACAAAGATTTACCGGTTTCTGCAAAATGTTTTTCACTTGCATCTAAAAGTCCGTCTATCCAAGGTAATAATTTTTTAGCACAATGGTCTGTATGCAAAATTACCGTAGCACCATAAGCTTCTGCTAATTGGTGTACATGTTTAGCACCTGCAACTGCACCTAAGATAGCAGCTTGCTGTCCATCATTTGAAAGGCCCTTACCGGCATTGAACTGAGCTCCGCCATTAGAGAATTGTATAATTACAGGAGCATTTAAGCTAGCTGCAGTTTCTAAAACGCCATTAATAGTGTCAGAGCCTATTACGTTTACTGCAGGTAGTGCAAATCCTTTTTCTTTTGCGTAGTTGAAGATTTCTTGAACCTCATCTCCGGTTGCAACTCCCGGTTTTATGTTGTGAGCCATAATTATGTTGTTGTTTGTTTCTTAAAAAAATGAAAAACAAAAGTAATAAAACAATTATATTTAAAAGGGATAGTTGATACCAATTTGCAAAACAGCATTGGCAAAATTATAATCTCTAAACCATCTTTTAGACTGAATTTCAGCTGGGTTATAAGTTTTAAAGCCTAAATCTAATCGAAATAGGAAATAGGTGAAGTCGTATCTAAGACCCATGCCAGTACCAAGGGCAATATCTTTTAAAGATGCTAAACCGTCAAAAGTGGCATCTGGATCTTCAACATTATCTAGCACGTTCCAAATATTACCGGCATCAGCGAAGATCGCCCCGTTAATATCTCCTGCAATAGGAAATCTATATTCAAGATTTAAAGCTAATTTTAGGTTGGCTTCGTTGAAATCGTTGATAGCAGAAGTGCTTCCGGGTCCTAATGAATATGGGAACCAAGCTCTGTTGTCATTAGATCCACCACCAAAATAACTACGAACAAAAGGTATGTTGTCAGAGTTGCCGTAAGGAATAGCGATGCCAAAAAATGCTCTTGCGGCCAAAACGTTAGACCGTTTTAAATCCCAATATTTTACATATTCAAATTCATTTTTTATGTATTGCGAGAAGGGAACACCAAAAACCAAAAGTTGATCATCGTCATTTTTATTGAACGGGATAAAAGTGGAGAATGCAGACAGTACGTTGCCGGCACCTTCAATTTTCCAACGAAATTGATAAAAAGTGTTATCTAGAACACCAGTTCTATTCGTTTTATTAAAAGTGTAGTTAGATGCAAATATTAAATTGTTTTCTGTTAGTCTTATTCTTCTTTCTTCAATAGTATTTACATCTTCAAAATCATCTGTTGTAGCACTTACTGTGCCGTCTAGTATAGCATTGGTGAATCCGCTTGTGCCACTAGGTATGATCAAATTTAAATCATCATCACTATCATCTGTTTCAAAATATTCTGCCAGTTCTGGGTATAGCGCAGCGTCTTCATAAGAATCTGCAATTTCATCTAATAGTTCGTAGGTATTTGTATAAACATTGTAAAACCTATTACTGTTCACATTTCTTACAAATTGAATATTTAAAAGCTCAACATCGTGGTTTACAAAATCACTTGGTGTCCAGCTGTATCCTAAAACGGTATTGAAGGTTTGTTTGTCCAGACCAATATTGTTTTGAAAATTGGTACCAATAGCAATTCTGGTTTTTGGTAATGTATAATTAGGTATAATTCTAGACGTATTAATGAAAGGAAACCATATTCTAGGGAAATCTAAAGAAATGTCTCCGCCAAATTCGGAAAAATAATTTGCCTCAAAGGTGTTGCTGCTTAATAAACCATAAGAGCCATTTGCCGAGATACTCAAATTTTCCGCCCCTTTAAAGATGTTTCTAATGAGTAGGGTGGTGCCCAAACCAACACCAAGTCTTCTTAAATTAGATCTGCTCACTTCAAAGTTGGTTCCCAATGCGTATTTTGTTTTAGGAGCCAAGTAGATGTTGGTGTTTACTTTGTTGCCAAGGCTGTCTGCTTCAAATATTATGTTTGGGTACTTAAAAACGTTTAGTGCGTTTAATTGCCTTGACGTTCTAATTTTATCGACATCTCTATAAATACTATCCTTTTTGAAAAAAATGGCATTGGCCAAGGTTTTAGGTTTGATGTCAAAATTTTTAGAATAGTGAATGGTATAGTCTTGGTAGTCTATAGTGTAAATGGAATCTTGATTGTTTGTTGAGAGGTAGTCTGTATAGATATTTATTTTATCGATTTTCTCAACTTTATAAGCAGAAGTGGTCACCTCATTTTCACCTCTTGTTTTTAGGTCACCTATATTAAGGGTGATGTTCATCTTTTGATCGTCTGCAGCTCTAGCGGTATCTCTTAAAATATCAAAAGTTATAGAGCTTTCTTGAAAATTTCTAATACCATTATTTCTGAAAATGCCTGTTAGTCTTTCACGTTCTCCGTTAAAATTTGAAAGATCAAATTGTTGCCCTTCTTTAATCAGTGAATTTGCGGCGTTTAAAAAATATAATGAATCTATTGCTCTAGATGAGATGTTGTTACCTAAAGAATCTATCATATAGGGATCACCCAATTCAATATGGTAATTTACCTTGGCCTTTTTATACCTTGCGCTATCAATTACATACGTGGTATTGTTGGTAAAATAGCCTTTGCTCTGATAGTAGGCGCTTAATTTTTCTAGACTTAATCTTGTTTTGGTAGTATCTAAAACAGTGGGTTCTTCACCAATATCCTTTAGCCAATTACTTAGTCCCTTGACCAGAAAAGATTCGCCTAATCTTTCCACTTGCTTTTCTGAAAGCAGTTTATCCAGTCTTTTTTTTCTGTTCTCTTTTCTGTATAACCAAGCGTTGTAAGAAGAATCAGGGTTTTCTTTGGCAAGGTTGTATAAATTTAACCTTAAAGGGTATCCTAGAACAGTAGAATTCGGTTTTTGATAGACGAGACTTTCTAATTCTTCGTTGTTAACTTTTATAGAATCAGCATAAATGGTGTTTTTAATCACCAAGAGTTCATCATCCTCAACCTTCTTTAGCGAGTTACAGGATAACAAGACTATTGCCAGTAGGGATAATAAGCTTAATTTAGCCATGATGTTTTTGGAGCAAAGTGCCATCCTCATAGAAATCAAAAATACATTATTTGAATGGTTGTCAAAAGTGAATTGAAACTTATCAAAAGCCTACAGCAAAAAAAGTGCCGAATTGAGCACGGACTATTTGTAATAGAGGGGAAAAAAACCTTGGAAGAAGTTGTGAAATCTCAAATGAGACTATACAAATTGTTCGCCGTTGACCCAAGTGATTTGGATATTGGCGGTCATGAGGTAACGCAAGTGACTGCAAGGGAGCTAAGTCAAATGAGTAGCTTAAAGAACCCAAATGGGTATCTTGGTGTATTTTATATTCCTGAAAAAGTAGAAAAAATAGCCTCTGATTGGGTTTTGGTGCTCGATGGTGTTCAGGATCCAGGAAATTTGGGTACGATTATAAGGCTTTGCGATTGGTTTGGTATCAACGATATTGTTTGTTCAAATGAAACGGTGGATTGTTATAATCCAAAAGTGTTGCAGGCAACCATGGGGTCTATAACAAGGGTTAATATTCAATATAGGTCGTTAAGTACATTTTTAGGGTCAACAGAATTACCCATTTATGGAACATTTATGGACGGTGATAATGTAAATACTATCACTTTACCTAAAAAAGGAATCATGATTATGGGTAATGAAGGAAAAGGAGTGTCAAATACCGTTGCTGAATTATGTTCAGATAGATTGGCAATACCTCAATTTGGCGAAAAAACCACAGAGAGCTTAAATGTGGCTTCTGCAACGGCAATTCTATTACACGAGATAAGAAAATAGCCCGGTTTTTTAATTCGAAATATTTAACTTTTGCTAATTGCTAATTGCTAATTGCTAATTGCTAATTGCTAATTGCTAATTGTTAAATGTTATTCAAAAGTGAAGTTGATGAAAATGCCTCGGGTTTTCAGAGATTCAATATTTCCGGTCCAAGGGCTGTTAGGGTCTTGATCGGGCACTAGTTCATCCGTAAGAGCAAAAACACCTCGTATAGATGGAGTGAACTTAAAGTATTCTAGGTAAAAATCAATTCCAAATCCAAGTTCGTAGTTGTACACCCATTTTTTCATTCTAAATGTTCCGGAACTGTTATCATCCAAACTTTCTTCGTTGCTACCTAGGTTTAAACTACGAGATCCGCCTGCCAATAAAAAAGGTTTAAAGTTGCCAAACCTGCGTGTACTTGCTTTAATAAGTACAGGAAAATTGATATAGGTAGATTTTATTTCCCTAATGGCATCTCTTTCATCATCAAATCCAGGAAACCCCATTAGTCTGGTTCCGTAATGCAGTCCTGGTTCAAAACGAACATCAAAAAATTCATTAAGTCTTAATTCGCCTATTAGTCCAACGTTGAATCCAAAGCTTTTGCTAACCAATATGTCTTTGGCATTTTCTTTATATTCAATTTTAAAATCATACTGATTTAAACCTAAGAAGTAACCCCAGTTTAAGAGTTTTTTATCCTCGTTCTGTTTATTCAATATAGGGCTCTCATTAAATTGAGCGCTCATTAAATTCGTTATCAACAACGTTAAGGGTATTAAAAACCACTTCTTCATAAATGCTGGTTTACGATTGTAAAACGTCAAATAAATATTGAAAGACAGCTAATATTATAGATTAGCTTTTTTTGCAACATAAATTGAAGCAACCCCAAATGTTTGAGGTTTATTCGTTACATCTATAAACCCAATTTCGCGCAAAATATTGTTGAAGTTTTCTCCATGTGGAAAAACGGAAGCAGATTCGCTTAAATAGCCATATGCCGAATCGTCTTTTGAGAAGATTTTTCCAATTAATGGAAGAATATTTTTTGTGTAGAAATTGTAACCTTGTTTGTAAGGGGTCTTGGTGGGTACAGATGTTTCCAGGACCACTAACGTGCCGTTAGGTTTTAAAACTCTAAGAATTTCAGCCATACCCGTTTCAAGGGTTTCAAAGTTACGTACTCCAAAAGACACGGTTACGGCATCAAAAGAATTAGCGTCGAAAACAAGATTTTCACTGTCACCAACTACCATTTCAATGGTATTGTCCAAATTTTTATCGGTTACTTTTTCTTTACCAACCGCCAACATTCCCGGAGAAATATCTAGGCCCACAATTTTTTTTGCACCTGTTTTTGTAAGTGCTATGGCTAAGTCGCCAGTACCTGTTGCAATATCTAATATAGAATTAGGTTGTTCCTTTTTTAAAATTTCAACAACTTTTTTACGCCATTTAATGTCAATGCCAAAAGAAATTACTCTGTTTAAACCGTCGTAATTTTTAGAAATGGTATCGAACATTTTGGTCACCTGTTCCTTTTTACCTAAGTCAGAATCTTTGTATGGCGTAACTTTTTGGGGCATTATATTGTTATTTTTTTGGCAAATATACAATATAGTAGGAGCTTAACTCCTTTTTAACCACCAAGGTTGGTCATTGATAGGTTAAAGAATTGAAAATAAAGAATAAACTAATTTAATTATGTAATTTTGCCCCATAATAATTGCTACGGTTTTCAAGACTACTTTTAAGTATTTATAGTGTTTAAGAGAGAAATTTTATGCTTGATAATTAGCGGTCTAATAAGATAAATGAAGATTATAATTGCTGGTGCTGGGGAAGTAGGCTTTCATTTGGCCAAATTACTATCCTATGAATCACAGGATATTACTTTAATCGATTCTAAAAAAGAGAGTCTGGCTTATGCCGATAACCATTTAGATATTCGTGTTTTAAAAGGTGATGCTACTTCTATTGCGGTGTTGAACGATGCCCAAGTGCAAAATTCTGACTTGGTTATTGCGGTTACCTCTTCTGAAACAACGAACTTAACACTTTGTATGTTGGCCAAACAGCTTGGTTGTAAACGAACTATTGCCAGAATATCTAATACCGAATTTATAAAGAATAAGGATCTTTTAAGGTTTTCTGACCTGGGGATAGATGAATTGATTTCACCCGAAGCATTGGCGGCGACTGAAATTCAAATGTTGTTGAATAAATCTGCATTCAACGATACCTATGAATTCGAGGAGGGCGAACTGATTATGGTAGGGGTTTCTTTACTGAAATCTGCGCCGTTTGTAGGTAAAATGGTAAAAGAGGCTGCCAAAATTTTCCCTGAATTACATTTCATGCCCATAGCCTTGCAACGTACAGGAACGCAATATACGGTTATACCGCGTGGTGATACCGTTTTTAAAGAAGGTGACCAAGTATACTTTATTACGGTAAAGGAAGGTGTAGATGAGTTGTATAAATTAACTGGAAAGAAAAAAGCTGAAATCAAGAATGTAATGATTCTTGGTGGTAGTAAAGTAGGTTATAAGACAGCAAGAGATCTGTGTGCCAACAAGTTCAATGTAAAGTTGATAGAAAAGAATAAGGAGAAAGCCTTTGATCTTGCTGACGAATTGCCAAATGCACTGGTAATTAATGGTGATGGTAGAAATGTTGAGCTGTTAGATGAAGAAAGTTTAGAGTCCATGGATGCCTTTATTGCAGTAACCGGCAATTCAGAGACCAATATTATGTCTTGCTTGGTGGCAAAATCAAAGTATATTAAAAAGACCATAGCTTTGGTGGAGAACATGGATTATTTTCAGCTCTCACATTCTATAGGTATAGATACTTTGATCAATAAAAAGCTTTTAGCTGCAAACAATATTTTTAGGCACATTCGAAAAGGTGAAGTTGTAGCATTAATGCGATTAAACAACTTAAACGCCGAAATTTTAGAATTCATCGTAAAAAGAAATTCTAAAGTGACCGGTGCTACTATTAGAGAGTTAGATTTTCCTAAGGCGGCTACTATTGGTGGTGTTGTTAGGGATGGGGTAGGCCACATTGCACTTGGTGGTTTTAATATACAGGAAGGAGATAGGGTAGTAGTTTGTTGTCTACCATCTGAAATTCCTAAAATAGAACGAATGTTCCTTTAAGATGCGACTTAATTTAAGAATTATATTTCATATCATGGGGCTTCTGTTACTTTGTAATGGGGGGTTTATGCTTTTGGCTGCAGTTGTTAGTGGTCTTTATAAAGATGGGGCTACCTTGAGTATTGCACTTGCTTCTATCTGTACTATGTTCGTTGGTGTTTTTATGATGTACTATACCAGGGGGCATAAAAAAGAGGTAAAACAAAAAGAAGGATACATCATTGTAACATTTGGGTGGATCGTAATGTCCATTTCCGGGATGTTGCCATATCTGTTTTCTGGAGCGTTACCCACGATAACCAATGCTTTTTTTGAAACTATTTCAGGTTATACCACAACCGGGGCATCAATCATGGATGATATTGAAGCCATGCCCGAAGGAATTCTTTTTTGGCGTAGTTTAACCCATTGGATCGGTGGTATGGGAATCATTGTTTTGGCAATTGCCATTCTGCCTTTGTTGGGTATTGGTGGTATGCAGTTATTCTCTGCAGAGGCACCAGGACCTACTGGGGATAAGTTGCACCCTAGAATTACTGATACGGCAAAACGACTTTGGCTTATTTATTTTGGATACACTGTGGCAGAGACCATATTATTGCAGTTAGCTGGTATGTCCTTTTTTGATGCTATCAATCATGCAATGGCGACGTTATCTACAGGTGGATTTTCAACTAAAAATGCAAGTGTAGCTTATTGGAACGATCAGCCTTTAATTCAATATATCATCATATTCTTTATGTTTTTAGCGGGTAGTAATTTCGTATTAAGCTACTTCGCCTTTAAGGGTAAAGTACAAAAAGTAATAAAGGATGAGGAGTTTAGGTATTACGCAGGCTTTGTCATCGTGTTTACAATAATCGTTGCTTTGGTAGTATATTTCAAAGCAAATATTACAGAGCTTACTCCCGGTTATCCTATGGTGTTAGGAAAGGCGGAAAGTGCTTTAAGACATTCACTGTTTCAGATCATCTCTGTGATAACCACTACTGGTTTTGTTAGTGCTGATTTTACGCAATGGACACCCTTTTTAACCGTGTTTTTCTTTGGACTATTCTTTTTGGGTGGCTCTGCGGGTTCTACTGCCGGTGGTATAAAGGTTATGAGGCATTTATTGATAATTAAAAACGGAGTATTGGAATTTAAGCGTACGTTGCATACGAATGCCATAATTCCTGTACGATACAATGATAAAACGGTAAAGGAAAAAATTGTCTATAATATTATTGGTTTCTTTGTGCTGTACATGTTACTGTTTATTATTGGTGCTTTGGTGTTAGGTTTCTTGGGGTTGGATTTTGAATCTGCCATCGGAGGGGCGGCATCTTCTTTAGGTAATGTAGGTCCTGCTTTGGGGAGTCTAAATCCGGTCAGTAATTTTAACAGCTTGCCCGATCTTGCAAAATGGTGGTGCGGATTTTTAATGCTTGCCGGTAGGTTGGAGTTATTTACCGTACTGATTTTATTGACTCCTTATTTTTGGAAAAGCACTTAAGGTAAAGAATAGTAGAAATAAAAAAGTCCCTTTTCTAAAGGGACTTTTTTATGAATATATGCTGAGGTTTACTTTAGCGCTTCTTTAATTCTTGATATTGCTTCTTTAATTTCTTTTACTGACGCCGCATAAGAAATACGAATACAGTTTCCATTACCAAAAGCATCTCCCGTAACGGTAGCTACATTTGCTTCTTCTAATATGTACATAGAAAAATCAGATGCATTATTAATTTGCTTGCCTCTCAAGGTTTTTCCAAAGTAAGCGGTAACATCTGGGTACACATAAAATGCACCCTCTGGCTCATTACATTTAAAACCTTCAATTTCATTCAATAGGCTTAAAATAAGTTTACGTCTTTCTTTAAACTCATCAACCATATACTTTATTCGTTCTGGTGATTCTTCTAAAGCTGTAATAACTGCGCGTTGTGCTATACAGTTTGCACCACTGGTTACTTGACCTTGTAATTTGTTGGTAGCACGTGCAATATATGCAGGAGCACCAATATATCCAATTCTCCATCCGGTCATTGCAAATGCTTTGGCAACACCGTTTACCGTAACGGTACGGTCATACATATCTTCAAATTCGGCCATGGAGGCGTGTGCCGTAACACCATAGTTAATGTGCTCATAGATTTCATCGCTGACCACTATAATTTGAGGATGTTTTTGAAGTACGTCCGCTAGTGCACGTAATTCTTCTTTACTATAGATAGACCCACTTGGGTTACAAGGAGAACTATACCATAACATTCTGGTTTTTGGTGTAATAGCGGCTTCCAGCTGCTCAGCTGTCATTTTAAAATCATTCTCCAAAGTGGTTGGCACTTCTACCGGTACACCATCTGCTAATTTTACGATATCGCTGTAACTTACCCAGTAAGGACAAGGTAAAATTACTTCGTCACCTGCGTTCAATATAACTTGGGCAACATTGTATAAGGATTGTTTAGCTCCTGTTGAAACAACTATTTGAGCAGGCTCATAATTTAAATTGTTATCTCTTTTAAATTTGGTTATGATAGCTTTTTTAAGTTCTACATATCCATCAACTGGAGTATAGGAATTATAATCTTCGTTCACTGCTTTAATTGCAGCTTCTTTAATGTAATCTGGAGTATTGAAATCTGGCTCGCCTAAGCTAAGACCAATAATATCTTTACCTTCAGCCCTTAGTTCACGGGCTTTAGCAGCCATTTCTAAAGTAGCTGACGGTGTAACACTGTTGATTCTGTCCGAAAGTTGATTGCTCATGGGTACTCTTAATTTCTAGTATTGTAAAGTAGGCTCTTTGCCCAACTCTTTTAAATGTTTAAAGTGCGAAATTATAGCTTTTCTGGTAGTTTTATACTCGTGATAAGGTAAATTAAATTCCTGTGCCGTCTGTTTCACAATTTTTGAAATTTTTGTGTAATGTACATGGCTTATGTTAGGGAATATATGGTGTTCAACTTGATGGTTCAATCCGCCGGTAAACCAATTTACTATTCTGTTTTTGGTTCCGAAATTTACAGTGGTAAACAGTTGGTGAATGGCCCAAGTGTTTTTCATGGTGCCAGATTCATCGGGTAAAGGGGTATCCGCATCATCAACGATATGAGCTAGTTGAAAAACAACGCTGAGAATTACACCTGCAACGTAGTGCATTAAAAAGAATCCTATTAATATTTTCCACCAAGCAATATCTAATATAAGCATAGGTAGTACGATCCAAATGGTAATGTACAATATTTTGGTAATGATAAGTGTACTCCAATTCATGGTAGCACTAGGTAGTTTTCCATAAGATAATTTACGCTTCATATAGCGGTACATCTGTTGGAAATCCGTGGTTATCGCCCAGTTGAAAGTCAAAAGACCATAAAGAAATACAGAATAAAAATGTTGAAACTTGTGGTGTTTCTTCCATTCGGCATGTTTGGAAAAACGTAAAATTCTACCAGCCTCCATGTCCTCATCATGTTCATGAATGTTCGTATACGTATGGTGAAGTACATTATGTTGTACTTGCCAATTATATACATTTCCAGCTAAGATGTAAATACTGCTTCCCATTAATTTATTCACCCATTTTTTGTTAGAATAAGCTCCATGGTTACCGTCATGCATTACGTTCATGCCAACACCGGCCATGCCTATACCCATAACTATGGTCAAAAGTACATTGGCCCAGTTAGGTAGACCTAAGGTCAAAATCAAAAAATAGGGAGCAAGAAACAAAGCGAACATGATTACTGTTTTTAGGTGTAATCGCCAATTACCTGTCTTTTTAAGTTTATTTGTTTTAAAATATTCGTTAACTCTGCTGTTCAAAGTTTTGAAGAACTTGGCAGAATCAGTTCTAGGGAAACGAATGGTATTTTGTTCCATAATTCGGTAATCTTTTACTTAATATAATGTAATTGAATCTATAATAGTTTGATAGCTTAATTAAAAGCCAAATCTTTGCACGAGTGAATATACTAATTAAATCTATTTACAAATATACGGATGACTGCTGAAATCATATTTGAAAATTTTCCCAATTTATCTGAAGATCAGAAAAGAAGGTTTGAGAAACTAGAGGAACTATATAAAGACTGGAACCAAAAAATTAATGTGGTATCCAGAAAAGATATAGATGAACTTTATTTAAGACATGTTTTGCATTCTTTGGGAATTGCAAAATTTATTCAGTTTAAAGAAGGTTCATCTGTTTTAGATGTGGGTACAGGTGGTGGTTTTCCCGGTATACCATTAGCTATCTTTTTTCCAGAAGTTGAGTTTACTTTGGTAGATTCAATAGGAAAAAAGATAAAGGTAGTAAATGAGGTAGTTGAAGGATTACAGCTAACCAACGTAAAGACCATTAATGCAAGGGTAGAGGAAATACCTGACCGATTTGATTTTATCGTAAGTAGAGCAGTAGCGGCTATGCCTACTTTTGTTCACTGGGTAAAGGGTAAAATCAAAAAAGAATCAAAACACGATATTAGAAACGGAATTCTCTATTTAAAGGGCGGGGATCTGCAAGATGAATTAAAGGAGTATAGAAATGCAGAAATCTTTGAGTTGACCAATTACTTCAAAGAAGATTTTTTTGAAACTAAGAAAATGGTCTATCTGCCTTTAAAGTATAAAGGGTAGTTAAAAGTGTTACAACAAAAAAGAGCTATAATATGCCTTTTTGTATTTACGTGCAAATTCCTTTAAGTTGTTCCAAATATGTATTTGAATACATGTGATATGTAATTTTAAATTGTCAATAATCATAAGCAATTGATTTTAAATGAGGTACAAAGTTCGGTAAATCACATTGAGTTTACAATTAATTAACGTTAAATTTACATTGATATTGTGTTAGTGAGGTGTTAATTTAGTTGAATAAATAAAAAAAGGTCCATCAAATTCATTTGATGGACCTTTTTTATGCTTTGTGAAATTATTTATTTACTCCATGGTGGTACCACGCCATTAGTTCTTGCATAAGCTATTAATTGCCCTTTGTGCTCGCCATTGTGTTCCATAATTGCCAATAGGCCGCCAAGTTTGTTTGACTTCATAAATCCGAAATCAACTTCTTCGTCTAAAGTGCCATCTTCTACTTTCGTAATGTTTTTAAGTACAAATTCATTAGATTTTTTTAGGGCGGCTATAATATTTTCTTTTCCTGTAATTTTACTTAATCCCATGATGTCTATATCCTCTGGCGGGGCAAAGCCTAGTTTTGAGGCAAGGAAATAATTGGCACCTGCTACGTGCAAAAGCGCTTCTCCTACAGAACTTATACCTTCTGCCGGTCTCCAATCATATTTTTCTTCAGGGAAAGCTTCGGCAAGTTGAACAACCTGTAATTGATTGCCGGTTAAAACTGCTTGAATGCTGCTTTGTGTTAGTCCGTCTTGGGCAAAAGAGATGCAGCTAGTTAGAAGTAAGGTGAATAGTAACTTTTTCATAATAAGTGTGTTAAGGTTGATGTTAAGAATGTATAATCTATGTAATTTACTTTAAAGGTAAGGTAAATACAAAAAAAAAGGCTGAAATTAATTTCAGCCTTTTTAGTTGTTTTTTTATCCTAAAAAAGGATATCTGTAATCTACAGGAGTAACGAAGGTTTCTTTAATTAATCGAGGTGAGACCCAACGTAATAAGTTTTGAGCTGATCCGGCTTTATCATTTGTTCCAGAAGCTCTGGCTCCTCCAAACGGTTGTTGTCCTACAACGGCACCAGTTGGCTTGTCATTGATGTAGAAATTACCTGCACAATTTTGTAATGCTTTGGTAGCTTCATCAATAGCGTATCTATCTTGAGAAAGAACAGCACCTGTTAATGCATATTCAGAAGTTTGATCGATTAATTGAAGGGTTTCGCTCCAATCTTTGTCATCATAAACATAAACGGTTACTACAGGACCAAATAACTCGGTTTCCATGGTGGTGTATTTTGGATCTGTCGTTAAGATTACCGTTGGCTCTATGAAATAGCCTTTAGATTTATCAAAACCACCACCTGCGTAAATTTCCGCATTTTCATCTTCCTTGGCTTGGTTGATGTATTTCACCAATTTATCAAAAGAACCTTCGTGTATTACCGCAGTAATAAAGTTGCTCATATCTTCTGGTGACCCAGGTTTGTTAAATGATTCTATATCTGCCTTTACGTATTCTAAAATCTCTTTTGAAGTGGATTTTGGTAAGTACACTCTTGACGCTGCGCTACATTTTTGACCTTGAAATTCAAATGCACCTCTGGAGATAGCGGTTGCTACTTGTTTGGTGTTGGCTGTTGGGTGTGCCAGAATAAAATCTTTACCACCAGTTTCTCCAACTATTTTAGGGTATGTTTTATAGGTGTGGATATTGTTACCTATTTGTTTCCATAGTTCTTTGAAAACATGCGTAGAACCTGTAAAGTGTAACCCTGCAAAATCTGGGCTGGACAAAACAGTGTCGGTTATCATAACTGGGTCACCGTAAACTACATTGATCACTCCGTCAGGTAATCCAGCTTCTTTAAATATGTCTACAATAACTTTTGCCGAGAAAATTTGGCTGTCACTTGGTTTCCAAACAACCACATTACCCATCATAGCTGCACTAGCCGGTAGGTTACCCGCAATAGCAGTAAAATTAAATGGGGTAATGGCGTATATGAAACCTTCTAATGGTCTGTATTCTACTCTGTTCCAAATACCTTCGGCAGAATCTGGCTGCTCTTCATAAATTTGAGACATGTACTCAACATTGAAACGCAAAAAGTCAATTAATTCACACGCCGCATCAATTTCTGCTTGATGAATGTTCTTTGATTGTGCGATCATTGTAGCCGCATTAATTTTTGCGCGGTACGGTCCTGCAATGAGTTCAGCAGCTTTCAAGAATATGGCAGCTCTTTGTTCCCAAGTTAGGTTGGCCCAAGCGTTCCTTGATTCAAGACAGTTATCTATAGCATCCTGTATGTTCTTTTTATCTGCAGTATGGTAAGTGCCAACTATATGTTTATGGTCGTGCGGAGGGGACATCGGTTTGGTGTTACCTGTACGTACTTCTTCTGAGCCAATGTACATAGGTACATCAACTTGACCGTTAAAATATGTTTTGTATTGTTCTAAAACCGCTTCTCTTTCTGGTGATTCAGGAGCGTAGCTTTTAATAGGTTCATTAATAGCTGTAGGAACTTGAAAAAATCCTTTACCCATTGTCAAATTTTTTAAATTAAAAAGTTGACCAAAGGTACTAAAAGGGGATAGGACTAAAAACTAATAAAAGATTAAAAGGGTTTAATTGAGAGCAAAAGGAGCACTAAATTTAAAAGTAGGTATGTAAACCCTAAATTTTTGGGCGTTGCTCATAATTACCATATTGTAATGGCCTTTCATGGCGCCAATAGGTGAGGTCAGTAAACATCCAGAATTGTAAGTATGCGATTCTCCTGGTTGAATAACAGGTTTTTTGCCGATAACACCTTCGCCGTCCAAAGTTTCCATATCATTTAAGGAATCATATATTTTCCAATGACGAGAAGTTAACTGTACGGCATCTTTACTTTGGTTTTCAATAGTAATGGTGTACCCAAAAGCATAATGCATTTTGTAGTTTTTAAAGAACGTGCCTTCAAAAGTTGTTTGTACCGATATCTTTATGCCTTTAGTAACTTGTGTTATCATCATATTTAATATGTAAATACGCTTTGTGCTATTAATATGGTTATAGCTATTATGCCTAAGATAAAAAATATCGTGTTTAGGAAAAAATACTTTATAACCGTTTTAACTCTTCCTTGCTGATAGAAATTGCGCATTGCTTTGTAAAGGTAGAAAGCGAAAATTAAAATAAATAATCCTTCACTACTAAAATTGAACACTGCATTGAGCAAATTGCTAACAATGAGCAAGATAAATAATAATGACTGATTGTGAAAGCTAAAGATTAAATGATCGGTATAAGTGTATTTTTTTCTGATATAGACCAACCAAATGAAGAAAGAGAAGAACGGAAGAAAGAAAAATGTTGTAAATGGAAGTTTGGAAAATAAGGTATTTAAAAATGTTCCTGGCCGTTTTTCTATTTCCACCAAACTATTGGCAAGGTTAAAGGCCATTTTGTTTTCCCTAGTGCTGGGTATATCAAACTTTTCTGTACTCTCATCAAAATAGTAAATGGTGTCATGTTTGATCGTTGTATTGAAAAAATCAATTTTTTTAAAAAATCTATCCGTTAAACCGTTGGTGTCTATTTGATTAAAATAAAATTTCGGATTTGCTAGAACCATAGAGTCTTTTTGGTCTATGGTGTTTTTTAAGTACTTGTTTAGTTTTAATGAATCTATTTGTGCCAGTGCAATTTTTCTCTCCGCTTCATTTTCGAATTCCAAATTGTTGAATTCCGTATTTAAATCTATAAAGGGGCGTTTGTTGGCAGAACCGAATTTATTGAAGGATTCAAATTCACTATTAATGCTTAATATTAAAAAGTAGATGATAGACAGGCTTAGTAAAAACCTAAAAGGGTTTGTGTAAGACAATCGCCTTCCTGAAATATATTCTTTAGTGATTTTGCCAGGTCTTAATAAAAGGGCTGCCAAGGTTCGCCATAACTTAGAGTCGTACGATACGTAATTGGCTAGAAATTCTTCGAAGAAATCTAATATGGTTAGCTTTTTAGTGCTGTTGGCCTGCGAACAATTTGGGCAATACTTGTCACTTAACTCTAAAGGGTGTCCGCAATTTAGGCAGTCAACACCTCTGTATTTTAATTCGTATCTGCCTTTTGGTTGGGTGGTTGGTTTGTTTTCCATAAATGATGAAAAACGTAAATATACAGTTAGTTCGTGATATTTCTAGAATTGGCAGAGCCTATACCTATAATACTATCGTACATATCTCCGAAATTTCTATAATATACCAATACCAAATAGGTGTTCTCGGTAAAATGAAAATTACCGCCAACTTCGTTTAGTTTTGTTTTATTGTCACTCTTTATAGCGTACTTGTAGTTGTAAAAACCTTGTTTCATCTTTAAAGTGGCCTCTAGCATTCCGTTCTTTTCATTGTAGACCATTTTATTTTCTTCTGTTAGGGCGTAGTTATTGAATTTCCCAAAAACATAAACGTCGTCTAAGGCAATGAATTCTGTATAGGGTAGACTAAAATGGACGTTTGTGTATTCAGCTTCTCTAGAGGCATTATCACCTTGTAATGTTCTAACAACAAAATCTCCATTGATATCCGGAAAGTAAGTGTAAGGTTTGTCATTTCTAAAATCGTCGGAGAAAAGATAGTGGTTGTACAAATCGGTAAGGTCAATACTTGAGATCTGGGAACTTGGAGCTCTAAGGTCGCTAGTATCAAAAAGTAAAAATTCATTGCCGCCATAAAAAGCTGTTTCTTGATCGTATTTGTATACTAGCTCGCTTCCTAAGGTGTATTGTGGGGCTATGTTGGTGATCATAGTGGGCCAATAGTGATTCTGTAATATGGCTACTTTCACTTCTTTTTTGGGGTTGATCAATCTGGTAGATCCAGAATTTATACTGAATTGAACTACTTGTTTTTCGTTGATAAAGTTGAAGTCCCGTGATCGTTTTATTTCGGTACCAACGGTTACCACATCTTTATAGACGACAAACCTTCTTGAAAACTGTATTTCGTTATAACTGTTATATACTTCTAAAAGATAGTTGCCGCTAACCTTTAAGCGTACATTGTCATTGGGTATGGTTAATTGGTAGTTGGAGTATGATTGTAAGGTACTATAGCTATTCTCGTAATCTGTGATGCGCTGATTGTCAACTCCGTCTAAGAATTGAGACTTAAGAAGGGAAGAGGGTGTCCAATCGTAATCGCAGTGTACTATTTTGTAATAATAATCTTGTTCGTTTGCAAGGATGTCATCAAATTCCAAATAGAGTGGTTCTCCAATTTTAATAACAGGAAATTGATCTTCAGTGGGACCTTTGAAAACTATTGATTTAATATTTTCGGGCGGATTTACCTCTACTTGAACTTGGGCGATCAAATTCTGTAAAAATAAAAGACAAATAAAGTGTTGGAAGAAAATGCGCATTGTACCCCGTTTTTTTTGAGTAAAGGTAAACAAAAAGGATGCCTAAAAAATATAGCTCGTTCTATTGTCTAATTTATGGGACAATAATTATGAAAACGAACTTTTTGTACTTAAATTTGCTCAAATTTTGATAACCTAAAGGTCTACACGCACATGTCAAAAGACATTCGAATTAAGAAAGGGCTCAACATTAATCTGGTGGGCGCCGCAGAACAGACTACTTCAAAAGCTGTTTTAAGTAATGTTTACGCAATACAGTTAAGTGATTTTCACGGAATTATTCCTAAGATGATGGTAAAACAAGGTGCCGAAGTAAAAGCGGGCGAGCCTTTGTTCTATAACAAAAACATAGAGAGTATGGTTTTTGTTTCGCCGGTAAGTGGTGAGCTCATCGAAATTGAAAGAGGGGATAGAAGACGTATTTTGACCTTAAAGATATTGGCAGATAAAACACAAGAGGTACTTTCAGGTGCTGCTATAGATGTTGAAAATACATCTAAAGAAGAGCTGAAAGCAACGTTGTTGAAAAGTGGCTGCTGGCCATTTATCAAACAAAGACCTTATGATGTAATCGCAAATCCGGATACTACGCCTAAGGCTATTTTTATTTCCGGTTATTCAAGTGCTCCGTTACAGGCAGATTTGAATTATGTGTTACAGGGTAAGGAGAAAGAATTGCAAACTGCCATAACTGCACTTGGTAAGTTAACGCCAGGTAAAGTTCATGTTTCGGTAGGTTCAAGTGCTTCACCACTATCATCTATGAAGGGTGTTGAATTGCATAATGTATCTGGTCCCCATCCTGCAGGGTTGGTGGGTACTCAGATCAATAAAGTTGATCCTATCAATAAAGGAGAGTTGGTTTGGACCGTATCTCCACAAGATCTTATTATTATAGGTGAATACTTGCTTACGGGAATATACAATCCGGAGCGTGTTGTAGCCCTTGTTGGGTCTTCTGTGAAAGCACCAAAATATTATTCAACAAAGATAGGCTCTGAAATCTCTACATTTCTTTATGCAAGTGGTGTAAATGAAGAAAACTTTAGGGTAATCAATGGAGATGTGCTTACAGGTTCTAAAAGTAAACCAGATGGCTTTTTGGGATACTATAATAATACGGTATCGGTTATTCCGGAAGGGGATGATTATGAGTTTTTTGGATGGAACAAGCCGGTTTTTGATAAAGTTTCAGCAACTAGGGCTTTGACGTTCTCTTGGATGCAGCCTAACAAGAAATATGATTTAAATACCAATACCAACGGGGAACATAGGGCTTTCGTGGTAACGGGGCAATATGAAAAAGTATTTCCAATGGATATTTTTCCAATGCAGCTTTTAAAAGCATGTATGGTGAAAGATTTGGATGAAATGGAGCAATTAGGTTTGTACGAAGTGGCTCCTGAAGATTTTTCGTTAACTGAGTTTATATGTATTTCTAAACAACCGCACCAGAAAATTATTCGTGAGGGGTTAGATTTATTGCAAAAAGAAATAGGATAAGAAATGAGTTTAAAAAGCAAATTACACGAACTTAAACTGAAGTATCAGGGTAAGAAAATGGCTCCTGCCTTTAATGCCATTCATACTTTTTTGTTTTCGCCAGATGAGACTACCCATGCAGGTGGTACACATGTTAAGGCGGTAGATGATTTAAAGCGTACCATGAACACGGTAATTATGGCGCTGGTACCGGTGTTGATATTTTCAATGTTCAATGCGGGTTATCAATATTATTCTGCTATCAATGGTTTTCCTGAGGAATTTTCGTTGATGAACGATTTCCTTACTTGGGATAATTTTTGGATCGGTATTATTAAGGTTTTGCCATTAGTTGTGGTTTCTTATGCTGTAGGTCTAATAGTGGAATTCATTTTTGCTGTTATCAAAGGTCATGAGGTAGAAGAAGGTTATTTGGTTACCGGTATGTTGGTGCCATTAATTGTTCCTGTAGATACACCGCTTTGGATGTTGGCGGTAGCCGTAGTTTTCGGTGTTGTGATCGGTAAAGAGGTTTTTGGTGGAACAGGAATGAATATTCTTAATCCTGCCTTAACAATTAGAGCATTTTTATTCTTCGCTTATCCAACTTGGATGAGTGGTGATAAAGTTTGGGTTTACGGCGCTAGAGAGCGTTCAGAAGAGATTCTGGCAGGTGCTACAAATGTAGATGCTTACTCTGGGGAGACCATATTAGGATTTTTAGCGCAAAACAAAGGTGCGGAGATGTCCTATTCTGTTTCGGATATGTTCTTCGGATTTATTCCAGGTTCTGTTGGTGAAACATCTGCTTTCCTGATTTTGCTAGGAGGTTTGTTTTTGATATTCACAAAAATCGCTAGCTGGAGAATAATGCTAAGTGCTGTAATCGGTTCATTGGTTATGGGCTTAATATTCAATCAAGTTGTTGAATTTGGTTGGGTTGCGGAATCTAGTAAGTTCTACGGTTTAATGAGTTTTGATTTCTGGAAACATTTAATTGTGGGTGGTCTTGCCTTTGGTATTGTTTACATGGCAACTGATCCTGTAACTGGTTCTCAGACAAATAAGGGTAAATGGTACTATGGGTTCTTTATCGGGTTTATTTCTGTAATGATCCGTGTATTCAACCCAGCATACCCAGAAGGTGTGTTCTTAGCTATCCTATTAATGAACGTATTTGCACCTACAATTGATCATTATGTGGTTAGGGGCAATATCAAGAATAGAATGAAAAGATTAAAAGATGCTACTATCTATCCAAAAGATTCAGATGGTAAGGCAGAAGAACTTAAAGCTGAAACAGTTTAATTATGGCTAATAAAACAGATAGTAACGTTTATACAGTAGTTTTTGCTGCTGTTATGGTTGTGGTAGTTGGTTCAATACTTGCATTCTTGGCATCGGCATTGCGACCAAATATCAAAGAGAATGAGCGTTTTGAAAAACAACAGAACATTCTGTATGCAATGGGTGTTAACGAAAATGGTGATGATGCCGGTAGCGTTAACTTTATTCCAACAGATGTGGTTGAAGACGAGTTTGCTAATTATATCAAGGAGCAATTGGTAATTCAAGGTGATAAAATCACTGAGGACAATGAAGCTTATTTAATTGATTTAAAAAAGCAATTGGCGAACATTAAAAAGGGAGAACCTTATAAGTTGCCAGTTTTTATCGGTGAGAAAGACGGGAAGAAATTCTACATCATTCCTATGTACGGTAAAGGGCTTTGGGATGCCATTTGGGGCTTTATCGCTTTAGATGATACTATGACGGTTCAGGGTGTTTATTTTGATCATAAAGGTGAAACGCCAGGTTTAGGTGCCAACATTAAAATGCGTTATTTCATGGACGATTTTAAAGGTGAGACCATACTTAATGGAACTCAATACGCTGGTATATCCGTAGCAAAGGGTAATAATGATCCATTGAATAAAACAAAAGATGATAATGAAGTAGATGCCTTGGCGGGCGCTACTATTACCGGTAACGGTGTTTCTGCTATGATCAGCGAAACTGTTAAATTATATAAACCTTATTTAGAAACAATTAGAGCAAAGTAATATGGCACTACTATCAAAAAAAGATACAAATCTTATTACAGATCCGTTAGCGGATAACA
This sequence comes from Maribacter dokdonensis DSW-8, assembly GCF_001447995.1. Taxonomy (NCBI): domain Bacteria; kingdom Pseudomonadati; phylum Bacteroidota; class Flavobacteriia; order Flavobacteriales; family Flavobacteriaceae; genus Maribacter; species Maribacter dokdonensis. The sequence goes on from NZ_LDPE01000009.1 coordinate 55,604, forward strand.
ACCCTATTACCATTCAGGTGTTAGGTATCTGTTCAGCATTGGCAATTACGGCGGAACTAAAAGCATCTTTGGTGATGGCAATTTCTGTAATGTTCGTATTGGGTGCGGGTAATGTTGTAATCTCCTTGATGAGAAACATTATACCTTCAAAAATTAGAATTATTGTTCAACTTATTGTAGTTGCTACTTTGGTAATTATAGTGGATCAAGTGCTAAAGGCATTTGCATACGAGTTAAGTAAAACCTTAGCGGTTTTCGTAGGGCTTATTATTACCAATTGTATTATTATGGGACGTTTTGAGGCATTTGCATTGGCAAACGGTCCTTGGCGTTCATTTTTAGATGGTATTGGTAACTCTTTAGGTTACGGTGTTATTCTAATCATCGTAGGGTTCTTTAGAGAACTTTTAGGTTCGGGAACGTTGTTCGGTATTCCGGTTTTAGGTGATCCAATTGAAAAAACAGGATTGTACGCTACAGGTTATGAGAATAATGGTTTTATGATTATACCACCGGCAGCGTTAATAGTTGTTGGTATTATCATTTGGGTACAACGTTCAAGAAACCCTGCGCTTGTAGAAGAAAATTAAACGACATTTAAGTAGAAATTATGTTAGAACATGTAGAATTATTTTTTAAGTCCATCTTTATAGATAACATGGTATTTGCCGTGTTCTTGGGGATGTGTTCTTATTTGGCGGTATCAAAAAAAGTTGCTACTGCTGTTGGTTTAGGTGCTGCTGTAATATTCGTATTGGCGGTTACCGTACCAATGAACTGGTTATTGGATAAGTATTTACTACAGGATGGTGCCTTGGTTTGGTTGGGACCTGAGTATGCGGATTACAATCTTAGCTTTTTATCGTTTATCTTATTTATCGCAACCATTGCAACAATGGTGCAATTGGTGGAGATTGTAGTTGAGAAATTCTCACCTTCCTTATATAACTCATTGGGTATATTTTTACCGTTGATTGCTGTAAACTGTGCAATTTTGGGTGGATCGTTATTCATGCAGGCAAGAGAGATAGAAACTTTTGGTTTGGCATTTAATTACGGAGTGAGTTCTGGAATTGGATGGTTCTTGGCTATTTTGGCAATTGCTGCCATTCGTGAGAAAATTAGATATAGTAATGTTCCTGCACCTTTAAGAGGTTTAGGTATTACATTTATCATTACTGGTTTAATGGGAATTGGTTTTCAAAGTTTCGGTGGTATGTTGACCGGTGGCGGTGATGATGCTGAAGAGGCAACGGAACAAGTAAATCAAGTAACTCAGCCAGAAGTGGTTGCACCAATTGAAGAAGAGGTAGTAGTAGATAAGAACGAAGAAATTGACGAAAAAGTGATTTCTTATAACGACGTAAACAAATAATTATGATTTTAGCTGCAAGTACTGGCGGAACAATACTAATAACTGTTGTCGCATTTCTAATACTGTTGATGGTGTTAGTGGCATTGCTTCTGTTTACCAAACAAAAACTTTCTCCATCAGGTCCTGTGACCATTACTATAAATGGAGAGAAGAAAATTGAAGTTGCATCAGGTGGGTCATTATTATCTACCTTAGGTAACCAAAAAGTATTTTTACCATCTGCCTGTGGTGGTGGTGGAACATGTATTCAATGTGAATGTCACGTTCTTTCTGGTGGGGGTGAGGCCTTACCTACTGAAACTCCTCACTTTTCTAAGAAAGAATTAAACCATGGTGCACGTTTGGCCTGTCAGGTTAAGGTAAAGCAAGACATGGAAATTACCATCCCAGAAGAGGTGTTCGGTATTAAGAAATGGCCTGCGAAAGTAGTTCGTAATTATAACGTTGCTTCTTTTATTAAGGAATTTGTAGTTGAGATTCCAGAAGATATGGGCTATAAAGCTGGTGGTTATATTCAAATTGAGATTCCTGAGTGTGAGGTTAAGTATGCTGATATAGATATTACTGCTCACCCAGAAGAGCATGAAACTCCAGATAAGTTCCAAGCTGAGTGGGATAAGTTCAACCTTTGGCCTTTGGTGATGAAGAATCCGGAAACGGTTGAGAGAGCTTATTCAATGGCTTCTTTCCCAGCTGAGGGTAGAGAAATTATGTTGAACGTACGTATTGCTACTCCGCCATGGGATCGAGCTAAAAACGGATGGATGGATGTTAATCCTGGTGTTGCGTCATCTTATATCTTTAACTTGAAGCCTGGTGATGATTGTACAATTTCAGGTCCTTACGGTGAATTCTTCATCAATGAATCAGATTCAGAAATGTTGTACGTAGGTGGTGGTGCAGGTATGGCGCCAATGCGTTCTCACTTATATCACTTATTTAAAACTTTAAAGACTGATAGAAAAGTAACTTACTGGTACGGTGGACGATCTAAAAGAGAACTTTTCTACTTGGATCATTTCTATAAGTTGGAAGAAGAGTTTCCAAATTTCAAATTCTACTTGGCATTATCAGAACCATTAGAAGAAGATAATTGGAAAGTAAAAGAGAATATAGATGCACCTGGTGATGGTTTCGTAGGTTTCATACACAATTGTGTAATTGATAACTACCTAAGTCTTCATGAGTCTCCAGAAGATATTGAACTTTATTTCTGTGGACCACCATTAATGAACAAAGCTGTTCAGAAAATGGGTGAAGATTTCGGAATTCCAGATGAACATATACGTTTTGATGACTTTGGAGGATAACATATAAGTTGTTGAAATAGAATAAATTAACCGGTATGTAATGTATCGGTTTTTTTTATAATTTTATTTAGATATGCACGTATTAACAGAACAGGAGCTTCACAATTTGGCAATGAATATTGTTGGGAAGCAGTTAGAGGAAGCAGGGTTTGAGTTTTTAGCGGTCAATAGTGAATTGCGTAAGAATCCGCAATTTGTTTGTACCAAGGATAAGAAGATGCGTTTTATTGTGGTTAAGGCAATTGAATATCCAGGTGATCCCAAGGATTTAGATTTTTTTATGTCCGATTTAAAGAAAATGAAAGAACACGCCCTTAAGTTTGAGGCAACTACATTTTATGCAGGTGTGGGGTTGGTGAATGCAGCTGACCATAATTTACCGGTGTATTTAGATGAGGAGTATATTGTTGATTATGATGGTTTGGTAGAAATATGAAAAAGTACTTTTTAATAATTGGTTTGCTGGCTGTTGGTTTTCAGTCGTGTAAATTCGGCAGTGATAATTTTGTACGTAATGATAATGTTGGTGGAGCCTTAGGTACTTCATATAGTATTATATCCTTTACGGAGAATAAATCTGACTTACAACCAGAAATTGATTCGGTATTTGCGGTCATTAACCAATCGTTATCTACCTATATTCCAGAGTCGGATATATCAAGGGTCAATAATGGTGATAGCACTGTGGTTGTAGATGCTATGTTCAAGGAGGTTTTACAGCTGTCACAAACCATTCATAAGGAAACAAATGGCTTCTTTGATCCTACTGTTGGTACATTGGTGAATGCTTGGGGTTTTGGACCTGAGCAAAAAATAACTATGGATAGTTTAAAAGTGGATAGTCTTTTAAATTATGTTGGTCTTGACAAGGTTTCTTTAAATCAGAATAATCAAATTATAAAGACCGATAGTCGCATCTATTTAGATTTTAATTCAATTGCCAAAGGTTATGCTATAGATAGGTTGGCTGCCATGTTAAATGCTAAGGGAATTCAAAACTACTTAATAGAAGTGGGTGGTGAACTTGTAGCGAAAGGTAAAAACGTGCTTAAGAATAAATCTTGGGTAGTAGGTATTGATGACCCTGAAATGGATATAAGCAGGGCTACCAGAATTTTAATCAATTTAAACGACAAGGCATTGGCTTCGTCAGGAAATTACCGTAAATACAGGGTAGATGGGGCAACTGGTAAAAAATATGTTCATACAGTAAATCCTAAAACCGGTTACACGCAATTATCCAATACACTGGGCGTAACCATTTTAGCGGATAATTGTGCTACGGCAGACGGTTATGCTACCGCTTTCATGGCAATGGACCTAGATGAGGCGTTTAAGGTAATCAGTGAGAATAAAAGTTTAGAGGCTTATATCGTATATATAGATGAGAATGGTGATACTCAGGAATATATGACACAAGGATTTAAATCGTTAGTAGTGGAATAATTATTTCCTTACTAATGGAATGATTTCACCAGGAGCTAGTCGGTATCTATCTATTTCTTCTTGGCTCAAAAGTTTTGTGAAATCTATTTCTTCGACCGTGAAACCAATAGTTCTCAATTTATTGAAATAGTCTCTACCATAAATTCGAACATGGTCATATTGACCAAAAATCTTTGCACGTTCTACTTTGTCCGTTATAGAATCGTCTTCAAAGGTGTTTTCCCTATTTAAGTCTTGTGGTATTTGAAAAATGCCCCAACCGCCTGGTTTTAAAATTCTATATAATTCAGACATCGCTTTGGTGTCATCTGGTATGTGTTCTAATACATGATTGCATAAAATCACATCGAACTTGTTGTCTTCAAAAGGCAAGTTGCATATATCTGCTTTAACGTCCGCTAAGGGAGAATTTAGGTCTGTAGTTACGTAATTAAGGTTCTTTAATTTTCTAAATCTTTTATAGAAAGCTTGTTCTGGTGCAAAATGTAATACGTGTAAACGGGCTGTAAAAAAGTCCGTTTCCTTTTTCAGAAACATCCATAGCAATCTATGTCTTTCCAAAGATAGGGTAGAGGGGGATAGTACATTTTCCCGCGGATTTTCATAGCCATATGGTAGAAAACTTCTAAAGGTGTTGCCATCAATTGGATCTTCATAGGTGTTGCCCCGGTAATAAGCCTTAAAAAATGGTTTCACCAAAAAGCTAAGTGAAATTAATACCGGTCTAGGAACAAGGTTGAGAAAAAATTTAAAAATTTTTTTCATGCTTGTTGACTAGCTTTTTACGATGGAAGAAGTAAATTCATCTTCTTCATCACTTTCAATACCCAAGGCTTCATAAATGTATTTAAAAGTCGATAATAACTCTGGTTTTCCATTTACAATAGCTACATCATGCTCAAAATGGGCGCTAGGTTGACCATCTGCGGTAAGTATCGTCCATCCGTCTTTTAGTTGTTTAATATTCTTAGTACCCATATTGGTCATAGGCTCTATAGCTACCGTCATACCCTCAAGAAATTTTTTACCTCTTCCGCGTCTACCATAATTTGGCATTTCAGGACCTTCGTGCATGGTTCTTCCCAAACCATGACCAACCAATTCACGTACCACCCCGTAGCCATGGTCTTCCGTAAATTTTTGAATAGCATAACCTACATCACCAACTCGGTTACCTACTTTAAATTCACGTATGCCAACGTAGAGTGATTTTTTAGTGACCTCAAGGAGTTTTTTTACCTCTGGGCTAACTTCGCCTACTTCAAATGTGTATGCATGATCACCGTAGAATTCGTTTTTTAAAGCACCGCAATCTATTGAGATGATATCACCTTCTTTCAATGGTGTATTATTTGGAATACCATGTACCACTTGTGCATTAGGGCTCATGCATAACGAGTTTGGAAAATCATATAAACCTAAAAAGCCAGGTACTGCACCATGATCGCGAATAAAAGTTTCTGCCATAGCATCTAACTGAAGAGTCGTAACTCCCGGTTTAACTTCTGCAGCGATCATTCCCAAGGTCTTGGAAACGATCAAGGCGCTTTCTCGCATTAATTCAATCTCTTCAGCTGTTTTTATTTTAATCGTGCTCATGATGTGCTAATGGGTTGGTTATGTAATTATACCAAAGAATTTTGGGTCATAAATTTTGATTGTTCAACGCCCATTAATTTTAATATCGTTGGTGCAATATCACCTAGTACACCATCTTTGATTTGATGAATATCTTTGTCCACCAAAATTAATGGTACAGGGTTGGTGGTATGTGCCGTGTTAGGTGAGCCATCTTCGTTGATCATGGTCTCACAGTTACCGTGGTCAGCAATTACGATTACGGAGAAATCTTTTTCTATAGCTGCGGTAATAACGTCTTTTGCGCATTCGTCAACAGTTTCGCATGCCTTGATCGCGGCATTCATGTCACCGGTATGACCAACCATATCTGGGTTCGCAAAGTTCAAGCAAATAAAATCTACATCTCCTTTTATGATCTCAGGGATGATTTTATCCCTAATCTCAAAAGCACTCATTTCTGGTTGCAGATCGTATGTAGCCACTTTTGGTGACGGACATAATATACGCGATTCTCCTTCAAAAGGAACTTCTCTACCGCCATTGAAAAAGAAAGTAACGTGTGGATACTTTTCGGTTTCGGCAATTCTTATTTGTTTTTTACCTGCATTGGATAAAACCTCACCTAGCGTTTCTACAATATTGTCCTTATTGTAAACAACATGAACATTGTTGTAAGATTCATCATAATTGGTAAGGGTAACATAGTAAAGATCAAGTTTGTGCATATTCTGTTCATGCATATCTACTTGACTTAGCACTTGGGTCAATTCTCTACCACGGTCAGTTCTAAAGTTAAAGAAGATAACCACATCGCCTTCCTTTACAGAAGCAATAGGAGTACCGTCCGTATTGGTCATTACGATAGGTTTAATAAACTCATCAGTAATATCGGCATCATAGCTTTTTTGGATTGTTTTACCGATATCGGTAGATTTTTCACCTTCGGCATTTACAATTACATCGTAAGCTTCTTTAACGCGTTCCCATCTTTTGTCGCGGTCCATGGCGTAATATCTACCAATAACCGTTGCCAATTTTGTGTTTTTATCAGAACCGTATGCTACAATGTCTTCTAGAAAGCCTTTTCCACTTTTTGGGTCAACGTCTCTACCATCGGTAAATGCATGTAAATACATTTTGTTTACACCAGATTCTTTTCCAGCAGCTATTAAACCCTTAATATGGTTTGTATGGCTGTGTACACCACCATCGCTTAACAAGCCTAAAAAATGAACATCTTTGTTGTTTTTCTTCGCGTAGTCAAAAGCACTTTTTAAGACCGGTTCTGAACTTAAGGTGTTTTCGTTGACCGCCTTATTTATTTTGGCAAGATCTTGATAAACTATTCTACCGGCACCTAAGTTCATATGGCCTACTTCGCTATTTCCCATTTGACCTTCTGGCAAACCAACATTCATTCCGTCTGTCAACAAATTGGAATTAGCATATTTGGTATATAAACTATCTATAAAAGGAGTATTGGCTTTATCTACTGCAGATACTTCTGGATCTGGAGATTTGCCCCAGCCATCTAATATCATTAAGATTACTTTTTTGTTCATCTTTATTAGGTTTTAAGGCTACAAAAATACTATGATCTATTAAGTTAAGCTACTACATTACCTACCTTTTTTGTAAAGCTGGAGTAACACAACAAATTTGTAGTCTGTGTTAAGATTTGTTTGTTAAAGTTTAGTTATAACAATGTTAAAGGCTGAAACAATTTATGTAGACAAGCGTCTTTTAAAAGTACGCTATTGTACTTCATCAATTAAAATCAATCATCATGAAAAAAGTAATTCTAACATTATCCATGGTAGCACTTACCATGGGGTCAACAATTTTGGCTGCAGACAAAACTAGCAACGCTACAGATTCTAACACAACACTTGTAAAAAGGGTAAACATCAGTTCATTTTGTAAAGCGGTAATTAAGGGAGATTTAGAAACGGTTAAGCGCTTAATTGACCTTGGTGAAGATGTAAATCAAAAATCTCTAGGTATGACACCGGCCATGTTTGCTGCCCGTTATAATAAGGTGGATGTTTTAGAAATTCTCATTGATAATGGTGCGGATCTAAATCTAAAAAGTAACCAAGGCTATACCGCGAAACGTTATGCGGAATTATCAAATGCAACCGATGCTCTTGAACTTATTGAAATTTCAGCTGGCAGTTAATTATTTCAATTATTGTTGTAATTGAAAAAGCTTAAAGAACAAGAATGTCAATTTGATACGGTGTAAGTGTTAAATATATATTATTTAATTCTTAAATTTAAGAATATCTTAATTGTTTATATGTAAATTTATAATATTGATAATTTTAACACTAAATAAAATATAAATATTATGAAAAAAGTAATTGCATTTTTATTCTGTATAGGGGTGTTCTCGATAGCTAATGCCAATGTAAACGGTATTGAAAATTCTAATACATATACTATTGAATCTATTACCGTAAATGATGAAATTAGTTCATTATGTAAGGCGGTAATTAAGGGCGATGTAGATAAGGTTAGAAGTTTAATAGCAACGGGGGCGGAGCTTAACGAAAAATCTTTAGGACTAACACCGGCGATGTATGCTGCACGTTACAATAAGGCAGAGGTATTAAAAGTTTTATTGTTGAACGGCGCAAATTTAAACATTAAGAGTGATCAAGGCTACACTGCTAAAGACTATGCCAAGCAATCTAATGCTAAAGATGTATTGGAGGTTATAAAGCAAGATTCTTAAAAATTAGATACTTAAATTTGAAAAGGCCCATTGAAATTTCAATGGGCCTTTTTTTAATTAATACAAAATTCTACTCCAAATAGTGTTCAGGTAAAAGAGTAAAACGCGTTAAAAATCAAATCCGTTTACGGCTCTAACAACGAAGGCATACATTGCCATAAATATCATTAGGGCGCAAAACACCGAGTAGACTTTTAAAAATGTAACCAATATTTCTGGTTTACAGTTTTCAAATGCCTGCACGTACAAGTTTTTGAAATGTGTAATTGTTCCCATTATAGTGTTCTTCTATGATTAAATCATAGCTATAAAGGCAATAGATAAATGGTAAAATAAGCTTGGGACTTACCCAAAGTTACAAAAATATTGGTAGCGTATAGCGAGCACTAGATGAAGTGTAAAAAAAATCGGATTAACCTTGATTTTTATACTTTGCTATAGCTTCTTTTATTTTTTCTATTCTATTTTCTGGATCAGGGTGGGTACTTTGAAATTCAGGAGTACGGTTGGGTCCGCCCGCTGCTTTTAAAATTTCCATAACCGTGATCATTTCATAAGGGTCATATCCAGATTGAATCATAAAAAGAACGCCAAGTTCATCACTTTCCAATTCATCGCCCCTCCCATTTTTTAATAAAGTACTTTGACCTATGCTGCCAACAATACTTCCCATGTCTCCAGCACCAACGGTTGCACCCATGGTTGCTGTTTGCCATGTTTGGCTATCAGCTATTCTTTCAGCGGAATGTCTACCTATTACATGACCTATTTCATGACCTAGTACACCGGCCAGTTGAGCTTCGTTCAATTGTGAGAATAAAGCGTAGGTAATAAAACATTGTCCGCCTGGCAATGCAAAAGCATTAATGGTCTGGTCATCTGCCAATAAGTGAAAGTCATATTCATATGGCGTTTCCCTAGCGATACTATTTTGAACTAATTTGTTGCCTACCGATGATACAAAAGACTGTAAACGTTGGTCAGGGTAGAGTCCGCCATGTTGTTGTGCCATTTCTGGGGCACTTTGTAATCCTATGGCAATTTCTTGATCAGGGGTCATTGTAATATGCTGTGATCGGCCTGTATAAGGGTTCTCTTCTATATTGCTGCATTTCTGTATAAAAGCGAAGGCGACAATGGCCAAACCAATGAATATTCTAATTTTCCAACTTCCTCTTCTCATGGTAATGTGTTATAGTACAGGCTCTAATGTACAAAATGCTTATAATAGCTTCCTATTGATATCTAAAATATTATTTTGAATGTAAGACTTTAAAAAGTTCATTGTGAAATGCTCTGCACCATAATAGTCTTCTCTAATTATAATTGAGGCAACATTCTTGCTTCTAAATTGCTCAAGCATAGGTATTGATAATGGAGCATAACTATAGTGCCATGGTTCATACTTAAAACCTCTTCTTTTAGGTTCATTGGTGTAAACTAAATAAAAACCATAAGTTTCAGAGTTTTCATCCATCCATTTTTTAAAATCAACATAAGGTCCGTCACCTTCGTACTTATGTGGTACCAATACATCGCCATCTACTTTTCTGTAACCGTCCACAACATCTATATCAGTACCCCAATGATGTCTACTTGTACCGGGTATAGTAGAATATTCAATGATTTTATCAATAGCATCGGTAGGGTTCATGCCATCATCATCTGTATATTTTAGAAACTTACGCTCAAAAATTGCCTCTTGTCTATCGTAGCTTCTATAGCTTGATACAATTTTTAAATCAATACCATCTTTATATGCGGCCTTTTTCATTTCAATAAAAGCATCGTGTGCTTCTTTGCGTAGATTGATATCCTTACCAAAAAGTTCAATATCTTCTTTACCCATAAGTTCTAGAATACCATATTCCTTTTCTTCTTGAATAAATAATGTGGGTGATAAGGCAAGAGCCAAGGCTGCCGAACTACTTTTATTAATAAACATTCTTCTTTGCATATCTGAATATTGAGGTTAATGGAGCAAAATATTTGCCAAACTTTATCAAAAGAAAAAAACTAGTGAAAGTGGTCAATTCATTCCATAATAAAGTAAAAATAGTAAATCTTGATCTTAAAAGATGTAAGATTAGTTGTCTTCCCTTGTGGTAAGGTATAAATACCCTTGATGTCTGAGGTTTATATCATTTAGGGTAACTATATAAAAATAAATACCCGATGGTAAACCTATATTCTTTGCAATGACACCGTTGACATTGGATATTCCATTGAATTCGTTGTTATAATTCTTCATTGAATATACCATTCTACCGTACCTGTTAAAGATTTGTAGGGTATTATTTGGTGAGCCTTCTATACCTTCTATGACAAGAAAATCATTGATGCCATCACCATTTGGCGTCATATAATAATTGTCTAAAGATATGTTCTCAACAGTTTCCAGAAGATCGGAATTACCACCAATGGTTATGATTTCGTAATCACTTGGTATAAAGTCTTCGGAGGTAATAGAACCGCTATTAAAATCTCCCTCTACATTGGTATTGCCCAAATTGACCCATACTTTGTCTATAATGCTCCAACCTACCACTTTTAGGTCTGTAATAAAATCACCATAAAGGCTGGCATTGCTATCTTGATCCCATGTTAAGGTTACTTTTGATGGAATACTACCTTCTAAATGCCAGAATTCATATTCGCTAACCGATAAAAATTGATTTTCGGTCAAACTGGTATCAAAAGTAGTACCTACAATACTAGGAGTATTAGGGTCTTCAAAATAATAGGCAGCTTTAGTATAATCGTTTGAACTTTCTGAGGATATGGTCAATGGTCGTAACTTATCGAACTGACCAATGGGGAAGGTGAAGTCGGTTTTATTACTCATAGCCGCATAGCCATCTACCTTTGTGGTATTGCCTTCGCCTATATAAAATGAATCGTTTAAAAAATTAATATTGACATCTGATGCTGCCCTATTGGTCACAACATCACCTGTAATGAAATTGGCATTGTTTAAAACACCTACGGTATTATCAACATAGAGATCATTATCTACGGCAATTTCAAAATCATAGAAAATAGGATTTGATCCGCCAGATATGGTCAAAGCTTTATCCAGGGCATAAAAACCCACTAGACCTTTGTTTTGGTTAAAAGCTCCGTTATTTATTACATCCATGTGAAAACCTACAAGTCCGTCATCATGAATTTGGATATTACCATAATTATGTACGGCATCTTGACCGTAGCTGTATATGGTACAGAGAACAATGCATATGGTATGTATTAATGTGTAGGTATTTCTCATAAACTTATCTATGTGCTTCATAAATTACAACAACCCCATCGGCATAATTATCTGTATTCAATGTAAAACCGGTAGAGGTGAATGCGGTAACCGTCGCTGAGGTCAAGCCTAATTTATCACCATTTTGGTTGGCGTATCTTACACCGATACTATGTGAATCTGAAGCATATCTAGAAATATCGTTAATAGAATTTCCGCTACCTCCATTAAAGATTACTTGCTCGGTAATGGAGCCGTTATCATCCCTAGCAAATCCTTTCATGCTACCATAAGCGTTAGGTAGGCCTGTTTCATTGTTTCTGGTACCGTTATCGCTGTCAAGATTAAAATCCTCTACGTTGGCATAAGCAACAAACGATACTGAAGTTGGTTGAAAAGGAATTCCGCTAACCGATAGTGTACCGGATCCGGATATTCTAAAAGTGCCGGTATAGGTAGTTTTCTGCCCCATTTGATTCCAAGAAGTGCCATCAAAAACATATACTTGATTAGTATCCGTATTAAAGACCAATGATCCTTTTGCGGCGTCTGTAGTTGCGTTTATATCAGTCGTTGTGGCATTGGTTAACCCAAGTAATAATCCACTTTCCAATTGGGCATTGGAAATGACACCGGTTAGAAAGATGATAGAATATAGGATGTAATTTTTTAATCTCATTTTTATAAATCTAAAACAGTGAACATAAATTCAGAATCAAATCTTGAACGGTCTGTGCCACCGTTGTCATTATCACCTATGATTACCTCAAAACTAGTTGCGGTTTGGTTAGAGTAGGAAATACCAGGGTCGTCGTTACCAGCACCACCTCTTCCAGGTTGTGTTAATTGAATGATATAATCTGCATCAGATACCGCACCCGTAGGTAGTGTAACTCTGTAATAACCAACACTGATTCTAGTTACGGTAACTCCAGCTGTTGCTTTGGTGACCCCACCAGCAGCACTTATTTTTCCAATGGCTTTAATTGGACTCATAGAATTTACCCATTCAGTACCGGTAGCTGTTGAAGTTAATACTTGACCAGCGGTACCAGGGGAATCATTTTCATCTAGTATAGCACCTTCCAATTCTAAAGTTTCATTTATGATTACTGATGTGTCACTACTGGTTTCTTCGATTTTCATGGCTTCTATACCACCAACAGTAAAGGCAATTTCGTCAGCTGCAGGTCTAAACATACCAGTATTCGTATCATCATTAAATCGGTATGCCGGTTCATTTTCTGTTCCATTAGAATTTAAAATTCCTTGAGAACGAATTGCTCCTGAAACATGAAGCTTGTTTGTTGGGTTTGAAGTTCCTACGCCCAAACTATTACTGCTGGAATTCCAGAATAATTGACCGTTATTTTCGGTTGGAGTACCATCTGCTCCAGCAAAAAAAACAGATCCCGTAGTACCGGTATGAGATAAATCGGATAAAGGAACGTCTAAATCTCCATTAGAATCAGATATTCTTAAGTAGTTGGTACCGGCAACATCAACAGTAGAAAAACTAGTGTTGGTTTCATTGGTGGCACTTAAGTCCTCGTCTGCAGTGTTATGCGCGGCAATAGCGGCTGAATTTGATGAAATTGAATTATTCTGAGTAGTTTGCTCTGCTTCCAAAGTATCGATGTCCGTAGCATTCGTAGCGATATTGTTATTCTGAGTAGTCTGTTTCGCTTCTAGGTTGTCAATATCTGTAGCATTGGTTGCTATCGCATTATTCTGCGTAGTCTGTTCCGCTTCTAAAGCATCTATATCGGCAGTATTTTGGTCCACATCGGCTCTTAATGCCGTGTCGTCATACGCCAATCCGCTGATGTCCACGGTTTGGTCACCACCAAGGTCGGTCACGGTAAGGTCCGTTCCGTCGAAGCTGATGCCCGTATTGTATTCGTTTGAATCGCTCAAATCTCCATCGTCGCTGTTGTGGGCAGCAATGGCTGCAGCGTTAGTGGAGATATCCGAGGCATTAGTGGCAATGGAATTGTTCTGTGTTGTTTGCTCCGCTTCCAACGCATCTATATCCGAAGCATTCGTAGTAATATTGGTATTTTGAGTGGTCTGCTCTGCTTCCAAAGCATCTATATCTGCAGTGTTTTGATCCACATCGGCTCTTAATGCCGTGTCGTCGTAAGCCAATCCGCTGATGTCCACGGTTTGGTCACCACCGCCATCGGTTACGGTAAGGTCCGTGCCGTCGAATCTGATGCCTGTATTATATTCGTTGGAATCGCTCAAATCTCCATCTGCAGTGTTATGTGCGGCAATAGCGGCTGAATTTGATGAAATTGAATTATTCTGCGTTGTTTGCTCCGCTTCCAAAGCATCGATGTCCGTAGCATTCGTAGCAATATTGTTATTCTGTGTTGTTTGCTCTGCTTCCAAAGCATCTATATCTGCAGTGTTTTGGTCCACATCCGCTCTTAATGCCGTGTCGTCATACGCCAATCCGCTGATGTTCACGGTTTGGTCACCACCAAGGTCGGTCACGGTAAGGTCCGTTCCGTCGAAGCTGATGCCTGTGTTATATTCGTTGGAATCGCTCAAATCACCATCGGCAGTGTTGTGCGCTGCAATGGCTGCAGTATTAGTGGAGATATCCGAGGTATTTGTTGCAATGGAATTGTTCTGTGTTGTCTGTTCCGCTTCAAGATTATCAATGTCAGTAGCGTTTGTTGCTATCGCATTATTCTGCGTAGTCTGTTCCGCTTCCAATGCATCGATGTCCGTAGCATTCGTAGCAATGGAATTGTTCTGAGTAGTCTGTTCCGCTTCCAGATTATCAATGTCAGTAGCGTTTGTTGCTATCGCATTATTCTGTGTTGTCTGTTCCGCTTCCAATGCATCTATATCGGCAGTATTTTGGTCCACATCCGCTCTTAATGCCGAGTCGTCATACGCCAATCCGCTGATGTCCACGGTTTGGTCGCCACCAAGGTCGGTCACGGTAAGGTCCGTTCCGTCAAAGCTGATACCCGTATTGAATTCGTTGGAATCGCTCAAATCTCCATCGGCAGTATTGTGGGCAGCAATGGCTGCAGCGTTAGTAGCGATATTGTTATTCTGTGTTGTCTGTTCCGCTTCTAGGTTATCAATATCAGTTGCATTCGTAGCAATGGAATTATTCTGAGTGGTCTGCTCGGTTTCCAATGCATCGATATCGGCAGTATTTTGGTCCACATCGGCTCTTAATGCCGTGTCGTCATACGCCAATCCGCTGATGTCCACGGTCTGGTCACCACCAAGGTCGGTCACGGTAAGGTCCGTTCCGTCAAAGCTGATACCCGTATTGAATTCGTTGGAATCGCTCAAATCTCCATCGGCAGTGTTATGTGCAGCAATGGCTGCTGTGTTAGTGGAGATATCTGTTGCATTAGTAGCAATGGAATTGTTCTGAGTTGTCTGTTCCGCTTCTAGATTATCAATGTCAGTTGCGTTGGTCGCGATATTGGTGTTCTGTGTTGTCTGTTCCGCTTCTAAAGCATCTATATCGGCAGTATTTTGGTCCACATCGGCTCTTAATGCCGTGTCGTCATAAGCCAATCCGCTGATGTCCACGGTTTGGTCACCACCAAGGTCGGTCACGGTAAGGTCCGTTCCGTCGAAACTGATACCCGTATTGAATTCGTTGGAATCGCTCAAGTCTCCATCGGCACTGTTATGTGCTGCAATAGCTGCAGTATTAGTGGTGATATCGGTTGCATTCGTAGCGATGGAATTATTCTGTGTGGTTTGTTCAGTTTCCAAAGCATCGATGTCCGCAGTATTTTGGTCCACATCCGCTCTTAATGTCGTATCGTCGTAAGCTAGTCCACTGATGTCCACGGTTTGGTCGCCACCAAGATCGGTTACGGTAAGGTCGGTTCCGTCGAAACTGATGCCCGTATTGTATTCGTTGGAATCGCTCAAATCTCCATCAGCAGTATTGTGGGCAGCAATGGCTGCTGTGTTAGTGGAGATATCGGTTGCATTCGTAGCAATGGAATTATTTTGAGTAGTCTGTTCCGCTTCTAGATTATCAATGTCAGTTGCATTCGTAGCGATGGAATTATTCTGAGTGGTCTGCTCGGTTTCCAATGCATCTATATCGGCAGTATTTTGGTCCACATCGGCTCTTAATACCGTGTCGTCGTAAGCCAATCCACTGATGTCCACGGTTTGGTCGCCTCCAAGGTCGGTCACGGTAAGGTCCGTTCCGTCGAAGCTGATGCCGGTGTTATATTCGTTGGAATCGCTCAAATCTCCATCGGCAGTGTTATGTGCAGCAATGGCTGCTGTGTTAGTGGAGATATCGGTTGCATTCGTAGCAATGGAATTGTTCTGCGTAGTCTGTTCTGCTTCTAAGTTATCAATATCAGTTGCATTCGAAGCGATGGAATTATTCTGAGTGGTCTGCTCGGTTTCCAATGCATCTATATCGGCAGTATTTTGGTCCACATCCACTCTTAATGTCGTATCGTCGTAAGCTAGTCCACTGATGTCCACGGTTTGGTCGCCACCACCATCGGTTACGGTAAGGTCGGTTCCGTCGAAGCTGATACCTGTGTTATATTCGTTACTGTCGCTCAAATCTCCATCGGCAGTATTGTGGGCAGCAATGGCTGCTGTGTTAGTGGAGATATCTGTTGCATTGGTTGCTATGGAATTGTTCTGAGTAGTCTGTTCTGCTTCCAGATTATCGATGTCAGTAGCGTTTGTTGCAATATTGGTATTCTGCGTAGTCTGTTCTGCTTCCAGCGCATCTATATCGGCAGTATTTTGGTCCACATCGGCTCTTAATGCCGTGTCGTCATATGCCAATCCGCTGATGTCCACGGTTTGGTCACCACCAAGGTCGGTCACGGTAAGGTCCGTTCCGTCGAAGCTGATGCCTGTATTGTATTCGTTGGAATCGCTCAAATCTCCATCGGCAGTGTTATGTGCAGCAATGGCTGCAGCGTTAGTGGAGATATCGGTTGCATTCGCAGCAATAGAATTGTTTTGCGTTGTTTGCTCAGCTTCCAGATTGTCAATATCTGTTGCGTTTGTAGCGATATTGGTATTCTGTGTTGTCTGTTCCGCTTCCAGATTATCAATGTCCGTAGCATTCGTAGCAATGGAATTATTCTGAGTGGTCTGCTCGGCTTCTAAAGCATCGATGTCCGCAGTATTTTGGTCCACATCCGCTCTTAATGCCGTGTCGTCATATGCCAATCCGCTGATGTCCGTACTTACATCGCCACCGGCATCCGATACCGTTAAATTTGTTCCGTCAAAAGTGATGGCTGTATTGAAATCATCGGTTGCATCTGTATCTAAATTTACAGGTAGGTCTTTTAAATCATTAAAGCTCCCGGAGAAATCATCGGCAGCATTTTGATCAAATGCCGATAAATCTACTACAGTTGCATTGGGGTCGTTAGATAAAGTAAGTACGCCAGATGTATAATCCAAGGTCTGTATTTCATTTTGGGCGTCTGCATCTGCATCATCCACATTGATGGTAAGGGCATTGCCATTATCAATACTGATATTACCTGGGGTATTATCGGTTTGTAAATTTTGGTTGTCGGTTACAGCTATTGAAATAACGGTTTCTATTCCGTTTTCATTAGTGTACGTGTATGTACCGTCGCCATTATCAATAAGTGTAGATATGGTTTGTGCCGCTCCGTTAAAAGTGATCGTATTACCGTTGCCATCATCTAGGGTTATGGTGCCATCACCATTATCTGTAAAAGAAAAATCGTTGGTATTAATGCCGTCACAAAGGTTTGTCCATACCGTTCCGTTGAAGTAATGAACACATTGGGTATCGGTATTGTACACTACTGCACCGTTCAAAGGGGTAATAGCCTGCATTTGTGCGGTGGAAAGTCTTGTAAGTACAAAAGCTTTGTCCGTACTCTCTAATTCTACAATAGAAGCTGAATGAATAGTGTTAGGGTTCTGACCTATTTTTACTTGTGCCGTAACACAGAAAGAAATAAATGAGAAGAATAATAGAAATTTAATTTTTGAAGACATTTACAATGTGGGGAATATGTTAACATCTGTAAAAATAAAGGGGGTTTTGTAAGAAAAATAGAATATGTTGTGTACTTAGGCAAATATGTTGGGAATGTAAACAAGTGTTTCATTTAAACCTAGTAATCTGCACTTTATCTAATGGTTGTGGGGTGTAGCGGTTATTTTAAAATAACAAAAAGTAGGAAAAATCGCATTAAAATAAAGATTGTCTCCTGTTCTTTTACTATATATTTTATCGTGTTAAATACAAGAAGCCTTGGTAATTTAAATCCTCATCTGGAATGTGGATAGTGTAAAAATATACACCAGTAGGTAAACCCTCTTCTGCACCAAAAGGTACATTGTCCAAATTGGAAAAACCTACAAACTCATTGGTATAATTCGTTTTTTCAAATACTTTGAGTCCATAACGATCATAAATTTGAACAAAATTACTGTTGAATTCCTCTAGCTCCTCAATATAGAAGGTGTCGTTAACCCCATCGCCGTTTACCGATACAAAGAAGTTATCAATAAAAAGGACATCTTTTGCAAGAGGTTCATACGGTTCTTTTGATGTGCCAAAGGTAATAATATCGAATTCATCTGGCAGTATTGATCTTGTGGTTATGAAGCCTTCGGTAATTGTGCCAACAGGGGCACTTCTAGATAAATTTACCCATTGCTGTTGTGCCTTGCTCCATCCCACAGGTATGATCAAAGAAACATCATTTGTAAGTCTAGATAGATTACTACGTAGGTTCCAGCTTAAAGAAACCGTTGAAGGTACCGTGCCTTCTAATTGCCAAAATTCGGCTGTACTAACCAATTCGACATCAAAAGCCTTGGTAGCGGTATTATAGGTGTTTGCCAAGGAAACAGGATTGTTGGCATCTTCATAGAAGTAAGCACTTTTAGCGAAAAGGTTAACACTTTCAGATATTAGAATTAGAGGTCTTAAATACTCGTTGTCCCCAATAGGAAAGCCAAATTCTTGCTGATTGGTGATAGCCGCATAGCCTTCAATTTTGCTAAAGTCATTTTCACCGTTGTAAAAAGAATTATCTACAAAATTATAGAAAATATTAGGTTGTGATAGGTTAGTAAGAATGTTACCAAAAATAAAATTGGTATTACTAATATTGTCCACACCTAAATCTAACTGCATATCATTTTCCAATGCGAGCTCCATGTCATAGAACTGTGGTGTTACCGTCCCAGAAACAGTAATGCGTTCTGAACCATAAAAACCAGCCAGCCCAAGGTTGTTGTCCAGGGGAGATTCATTAATGAAATTGGTATGGAAACCAATACTGCCACCGTTATGAATGCGCAAATTGCCATTATTATATAGGGCAGATTGTGCAGAAACAATTGCCGTGCATAAAAAGAAAAATAAGAAGGCTATGTTTTTCATTAGTCGTTCTGCTTTTCTAATAACATGGTTTTGATCTCTTCCATTTGGGTTTTTAAAGCCTCTATTTCTGAACTCATGCTAGTATTGGCTTTTTGGAGCTCTTTAATTTTCTTTTCTTGTTCAATAGTGTGAAGGAATAATTCTTCTATTTTTTCGAGGTTTACTCTAGAGGATTCGCTCACATTCCAAAACCCTTGTTCTTTCACTGCTTGTGCAGATTGAATGCCGGGTAAGTGATTGTTCTCTTTTACAAAAGCTTCTATTTCAGCTAATGTTTTAAACGTATAACTAGGGTTTAAAATGGAATTGCCCAAGAAGTATTTTTGGAAAACGTAGTCTGGTACTATGTTAATTGCTGTGGCGAAAATTTCTCCTTCCGCTCTTATGTCTCCGTTTACGTGAAGTTTAGCAGTAGGAATAGTTAAGCCTATGCCAACATTACCATCATCAATTATTCTTAATCTTTCTAAACTATTTGTCGAAAATGCCAATTCAGATTCAGCCGGTAACCACATTCCAGAATTTAAATCGTCTTGAAAGCGATAAGCCGGTAGACTAGCAGCTCCGTCACCATTTGCAATAGTACTTGCTCTAATTTGACCGTTTACATCTAGTTTAGAATCTGGATTAGGGGCTCCTACCCCTAACTTAAGTGTGGTATTATTCCAAAACAATTGATCATTGTTTTCCGCTATACCACCTGTACCATCGGAAAATAAAATTGAACCTGTATTGGCAGGGTTGGTAAGGTC
>NZ_LDPE01000010.1 GCF_001447995.1 Maribacter dokdonensis DSW-8
CGTGGTGGCGTTTCGGGTTATGTGGACGACAGTTCCACCGCCACGAAGGCGACGCTGGTACAGTACCTTCCGGTATCGTCCATATCCTCCAAAACGAGTGAGAGCCCTGGCAACGATATGGTCGTTTACCCGAACCCTGCCGTTGATGAAACATCGGTAAGTTTCGATTTCCCGACCACTGTAGGTACCATTCGGATATTCGATGTAACGGGTAGGTTGGTTCAGACCATCAAAGGAGGGCCGATCGACGATAGGGGTTTACCTATAAGTGTAAGGGATATGCCGGAGGGAGTGTATTTTGTAAAAACAACGGATACTGCAGGTGTTGGGTTCCAACAGAAAATGTTGATCCAACGGCAATAGGTTTTATCGACTAACCTAAAAACAATAAAAAAGGAGACATGACAAGGTCTCCTTTTTTTATTTATTAAAATAGAAATTAGATCAATAACAATCATTATTTAAAATATTATTAATACCATTTCTTTTAAAAAACCTTATTCATAATAAGTCGTTTAACGATTAAATTATACTTTAATCGTTAAATGACTCTATTTTAATGTATAATATATATCCTTGTTTCAGATATATTTTTTGAGATATTGTACTTTAAAGTCAATATTTCCCCCTTCAAAAAAGGTATTTATTACGTACCCCACTTACGCTAATAAATTGACCTAACAGTGCTTTGGTTTTTAATTAACCAAACCTATACTAATGATTTTTAGATTCCGCTTCAATGAATTTACGACTATGTCGTATATATCAATTATTGCAAATTTTTGTCGACTATTATAAAACTTGGACATAGGGCTTTTTCTTATGCCCAAGTTTTTTTTGTCAATAATTACAATCTAACCAGTCATTAAAGAAACAGAAAAGCAAATTCTATGAAAAAAATTACCCTACTCTTATTTTTATTATTCTATACGGCTATTTCTTTTGGTCAAGCACCTTGTTCCAATATAAGTACGCTAGACTGTAGTCAAGTAGAAGTTGAATTGCCATTAAATTTGGAATTTAATGGAAATCAAGGAGGTATTTTAAGTACTGGTTTTACAATGGTAGATGCTCCTTCTTCCAGATTAACTTCTGATGATATAGGTGCAGATCCAAATGTGCCTGGGTTAAAAAGTGGAAATTTGTCGTTGTTATCGGGGCAACTTAATGTAATGGCCACCAATGGAATAAATTACAATCAACCTTCTAGTAGTGGGAATACAAATTCTCAAATGAATGCTTTAGGTGTTGGTTTAACTGTTAGGACCAATGTGGTAAATATAGAAGCAACGTTTGCGCAGCCAGACTTTAATTCGACAACTCCGGATAACAAGTCACAACAAGCTGGTATTTGGTTTGGATTAAATGAAAATAATTTTATAAAATTAGTTGCTGTAGATAGGCCTGGCACTAATGCTCAAAAGTTTCAATTGGCATTAGAGCAAAACGTAGGGGGAGAAACTGGTTCTGGTACTACCATGACAATAGAGGAGCTAAATACCGTTAATGTGCCCACCATTGGGGTTACTAATATAACCCTGAGGATTTCCATTGACCCGGTTACAAATACAGTAACTGGTTTTTACACTTTAGACGGTGCTTCTGAAGTCCAAGTAGTTGGTCCTGGTAATTCTTTAAACGTGCCAGAGTCTTTCTTTGTTGGAGTAGATCACGATAATAATGTAGCCACGAATGCAATATCTTTTGCTGGAATAATGACAAGCACGAGAAGTTCAACTGGAGGCTCTTTAGTGGTTTCTTATGATAATTTTGTTGTTAATGAAGAAGTTACACCTTTTGAAGCTCACATAAATTTTCAAAATAACCCTTCATTCACCACGCCTCCAACAGGATACGTATCCGATTATGGTAAAGAATTCGGGAATGCAAGTATTACAGTTGGTTCGAGTAACTACCAATTTGGATGGAAATTAGCTTCAGACGGTATAACACCGATTGATATTTCAAATGAAGTGTCAAATAATGGGGGTTCTGGAGCTACAGGTGGAGCAGGTAGAAATAGAATAACTGGTACTTACAGTAGTGTTTCGGACCAAGAAAAATTGCAAGGAACATTAGTACATTTTCAGGGTGATAATATTCTTTCTAATAGCGGAGGAAATCAATCTTGGTTGAATCAACCTAGAGGGAATGAAGTAATTTGGGAAATCGAAGTGCCAAATGGAACTTATGAAGTAACGGTAGGTCTTGGTGATAAAGATGCTAATAATCTTGATAGTCGTCACAGTGCTACTTTGGAAGGGTACACAATAATTCCTGCTTTTGTTCCAACACCAGGTCAAACCGTTATAGAGACAATGATTGTTGCAGTAAATGATGGATTACTCACTATGAATGGTTTGGGTGGTTTTAATTCTAAAATCACACATATTGATATAGTAGAAAGTACCGGAACTCCAGTTAATGGCGTACTTTCTTTCTCACCAAACACAATAAGTGAGACTATAACAGTTGGAGCAACAGGAGCTTTTTCAAGTACACTTTCCGGTTCGGGAGCTACAAATATAGGATTGGTAATTAATGATAATATTAATGTTGTAGATAAAACACTTACTGGTGAAAATGATTGGTTAGCAATACCTACAACCAATACTTTAGGTCAATTTGATTTTACTATTGATGCTTCTGCATTGGCGGAGAACGATACTAGAAATGATAAAATTATAGCAACTGCAAAAGGTTTTAAACCTGCCGAATTAGATGCAGATATAACAGTGGAATCAATTGTTGTCCCAACTGTTTCAGTTCCATATCGAATGAATGTTGCAGGACAAGATTATACCAAGGATGGTAATTTGTTTGTTGTTGAAAATACGGTTTTTCTTGAAGAAACAGTTTCAACTACCGCATCTACGAGTTCATATACGCTAGTAGGAAACAATGATACGGATTTGTATTACCCAAGAAGATATGGAGCAGATTTCAGTTATAATTTTCCTATTGCCAATGGTGAATATACAGTGGCACTTCATATGATTGAGAATTTTCATGATGCTGCGGGGAATCGAGTATTTGATGTCGAAATTGAAGGTAATACGCTAATAAGTGATTTAGATCTTGTTGCATCCTATGGAAAAGGAGTTTTAGCCATACAAAGTTATGATGTAGTAGTTAATGATGGCGAACTTAATATAGATTTCACGGCTTCAGCGAATAATGCAATTGTACAAGCAATAGAAATTTTACCTGTCGCTTTAAATGATGAAAATGAAATTCTCTCATTTGCCTTAGCGAATGAAACAGGTGCTGCAACGATTGATGACACGGCAAAAACAGTTTCTATTGAAGTAAGTAATGGTACTTTGCTTGCCAATTTAGTACCGACTATTGCGGTTTCAGATGATGCTACCATTAGCCCTGGAAGTGGAGTGGAACAAGATTTCACTAACCCTATAAATTATACTGTGACGGCCGAAGATGCATCGGAGCAAGTTTGGACCGTAACAGTAACAGAAGCACCGAGTTCGGAAACCGATATTATTACTTTTACATTCGCCGAACAAACTGCTGAGGCTACAATTGATGAAATTGCACATACAATTGTAATTGAAGTTTCTAATGGCACCTTAGTAACTGGATTAGAACCGACGATTACCATTTCTGATGATGCTACAATAAGTCCTGAAAGTGGAGTTGCACAAGATTTTACCAATGCTGTAGATTACACCGTTACGGCTGAAGATGTTACTACTACACAAGTTTGGCAGGTAACAGTTACAGAAGCTGCATCAACAAATACTGCGCCTTCAATTACAAGTGCTGCCACCGTGAGTGTTGAAGAAAATCAAACTGCTGTAATAGATGTTGAGGCTACTGACGATAATGATGTGGAAGGTCCAGGTCTCGTATATTCTTTAACTGGATTGGTAGATGATTCACTTTTTGAAATTGATCAAGTAACGGGTGTTATAGGTTTTATAACAAGTCCTGATTTTGAAAATCCAACAGATGCTGGAGCAGATAATGTATATAATATACAAGTGTCACTTACAGATTCGGGATCATTAACTGCAGTGCAAGATATTGCCATCACTGTTACTGATATTTCTGAAACTACTGGTTTTGCAATAATTGAGGATTTTGATTCTTATGGAGTAGGTAATCTACATGTAGTGGCGCCTTCCGATTGGTTAAGAGAAAATGGAACAGGGGCCGTAATTCCAGTAATCGCTGAGGGTTTAACACCAAATACAACGAATTCACTTGACTTCTCTTTAGGTGGTCAAACACACGATTATATTCCTTTAGATAATTCATCGGTAACTTTAGTTGCCAATGAGCCTTTTTACTTTGGTACTTATTTTAAGGTGACAAGTGCGAATGCAAGAGTTCGAACTGCACTGCGAATTGATGATGAAATTGGAGATGACCAATGGATTCGAGAACAAGTTGCTAACGATGGTTCTGGAGGATTAATTGCTAGAATTGGATTGGCCGGTGCTGGTTCAGATAACGGTAACTTGGTAGTTGATTCTGACGAGGTATTCCAATTTGTTATTCAAGGTGAATGGGATGGTGTTGATACAATTACATATTCGTGGACAACCCAACCAAAATTAAATATTAATGAAACAGTTTGGACAGCAGCGGGTACACATACAGTGCAGGGTACACCTGAAATAGGACGATTGTTTATTAGTTCTTCAAATACCAATAATGCGAGTTTAGGTCCAGTTCGTATTGCAACAGATTATACAGCGGTTGTAACTGAAGAAATAAACAATGCTCCAGTTATAAATGAGCAAACATTTACTGCGGTTGAAGATCTCCCAATAAACAGTATTATTGGTACAGTAGTTGCCACAGACTCTGATTCGGCAAATCTTAATTATACAATTACTGCTGGAAATATTGGTAATGCCTTCGATGTTAATAATTCTACTGGCGAAATAACTTCGCTAGTTGAATTAGATTTTGATAGTACCCCTCAATATGTTTTAGCTGTTGAGGTTAGCGACGGAGAAAATACTGTTTCTGCAGATATTACTATAAATATTACTGAAGTAATAGATATAGAATATTGTTCTCCAATTAGTACATTAGATTGTGAAGAAATTGAAGTTTCGTTGCCGCTTAATTTAGATTTTTCTTCATCCGTAGAAAATTCAATACTTGAAAATTCTAATCAGGGTACTGGTTTTACAATGGTGCTAGAAAATTCAGAAGCGCGAAGAGATGGAGATATTTCGGTAACCAATCCGAATATAAATGGGTATGAGGCATCACTTTTATCATTGAATTCAGGAGTGTTAGAAATTCAATCACAAGGAGGAATCGCTTATTTAAATCCACCTGCTAGCAATAACAACAATAATCAAATAAATACTTTAGGAGTTGGATTTGATGGTTTAAATGAATCGATTTCCATTAAAGCTACAATTCTAAATATAGTAACAGGTGGAAGTTCAGCTCAAGCGGGAATATGGTTTGGGTATGATGAAGATAACTTTGTTAAGTTAAATGTAAATAACGATAACGTAGAAATTCGAGTTGAATCGGCAGGGCTTTCGAATGCATCACAACAAGTACAAGATAATAACGTCGGTGTTTCCGGAAATGATGTAACCTTAGAATTAATTGTAAATCCTGTTGCATTAACTGCTGAAGCAATTTATACCATAGGTTCTGGTAGTAGTGTTTCTCTTGGGTCTATTCAAATTCCAGCTGATTATTTTACTGGTAGAGACATTAATGAAACAGGGTTACAAGACAACATGAGTTTCGCAGGTATTTATGCAACCCATAGAGCCGGTGCTCAATTTACTGCAAGTTTTGATGATTTTAGTGTTCATTCTGCAAACGTTAGTACGGCAACTGAAATAACAGCATTTAGTTTTACTGAAGAAACCGGTATAGCAACGATCGATGATTTAAACAATACAATTGCAATTCAAGTAGTAAGTGGTACTACATTAACAGCATTAACACCTACAATTGAGTTGTCATCTGGTGCAACAATTAGTCCACTATCTAATACGTCACAAGATTTTAGTACACCATTTATATACACAGTAACGGCTGAAGATGGAATTACAAGTGAAGCATGGACTGTGACAGTGACTGAAGAATCAATACCCTGTACACCAATAAGTACATTGGATTGTGATGAAATTGAAGTAGGATTACCATTAGCACTTGATTTTACCGTTGCTAATGGAAATATGTCCGATACAGGCTTAACAATGGTTTTAGAGCCAAGTGCTCGTTTAGCTGCTGATGATGATATAGCTCATTCAGATGTGCCTGGCTATGCTCCAAGTTTACTTACACAAAATGCGAACGGTCTATCTATAACAAGTACTAAAGGTATATTTTATAACCAACCAGTAGGTGCGCCAAGAAGTAATAATACAAATTCTCAAATGAATGCACTTGGTGCAGGATTAGTTGTTCCTTCTGGTGTTTTTAGTGTTAGCTCAACTTTAGAAAATCCCGATTTTTCCGTTAGTGCTACCAATAATTCGCAACAAGCGGGTATTTGGTTTGGTTTAGATGAGGATCACTATTTAAAATTGGCTATTCTTAAAACTGGTAATACATCAAGAAAAGTACAATTGCAGGTTGAAAATATGGATGAAACAACTTCCGAAACTGCATTTTTAGAAATTAATACGGGCAATATAGCATCCAATACTGGTGAAATTACACTTAGAATGGAGTTAGATCCTATTAATAATACGGTTAAAGGTTACTATTCTTTTAATGGAGGCGCTGAAATTTTAGTTTCAGATTCAGGAGGTGATGTTTTAAGTGTGCCTTCCAATTATTTTGAAGGAACAACTTTCGATTCTGCTAACCCAGCAAAGGAATTAAATTTTGCAGGTGTTTTTACTACGCACCGAAATGCTGCTGAAGACCAATCAATAACTGCGATATTTAAAGATTTTGAAATAGCAGTAGAGGAAGTTGCTTTAGAATTAGCTTTTGATGATTCTGAACTTAACTTTATTGGTAATGTAGGTACAACAATACCTTCTCAATCAACACTACTGTCTTCTACCTCTGGAAATCCAACAGTAATATTTTCAGATGATCCAGATGCATTTGAATGGTTAGTGTTACCCTCTGAGACTACTGTTGGTGAGGTTACTTTTAGTATAAAAGAAAATGTTCCTGCGGGCACATATAGTACTAGAGTTTTTGCAATTGATGCCCCTGAATTAGGATACGAAAATGCGGAAATTACTATAAATTTAGAAGTTCGTGAAAAACAAACACCATTAGTTTTAGGTATTACGCCATCAGATGGTGCTACAGGAGTTTCGGTAAATGCAAGTGTTTCTGCAAATAATCTGTTTTTGCCAAATTTTGATGAAATTGGAAATACAGGTGTAGATAATAATTCGATCAATAATTCAACAGTTAAAATTTATAAGGAAGGTAATACAACACCAATTGCCTCTACGGCGAATGGCACTGGAGGAGGAGATGCTATTAGTATTGTTCCATCACAGCCATTGGAATCGAATACAACTTATGTTGTAGAAATAGATGGAGTGCTTGATGTTACTGGCGAGCCTTTTGCATTTTTCACTTCTAGTTTTACAACCGGAGGTGGTGGAGGTGGTCCAACAACCGATTTGGACAATGTATCTTTTGAAAATGTAGGTGTAGTTGCTTCTGGAGCAAAATACGCAACATTAACTATTGGTCCTGATGGTAAATTATATGGTCTTGAAATAGATGGCGATATTCATCGTTGGGACTTAAATGCTGACGGTACACTTGCTAATGAACAAGTTTTAAATGTTTGGAAGTCAAGTTATGGGTCTAGAGCTGCAATCGGTTTTGCTTTTGACCCCGATGCAACAGCCACAAATCTTATCGTTTATATCACGCATCAATCCGGTGCGTTAAATAATGCTCCATCTTGGGATGGTAAGATTTCACGACTTACAGGTGTTAATTTAGAGAATGAAGATTTAATAGTTACAAATTTACCAAGATCTAAAAAGGATCATTTAACAAATAGTATTGCCTTTAAATCAGATGAACCAAATGTTCTTTATTTCAACCAGGGTAGTAATAGTGCTGCTGGGGCTCCAGATAATGCATGGGGTAATCGTAAAGAAAGGTTATTGTCAGCTTCTGCTTTAAGACTAGATTTAGATAAGCTTCCTAAAAGTCAATGGCCTTTAAATGCTAAAACCACAATGGATCCTGCGGCTATTAATAGTGTAAATACAGGTTCGCCAACTTTAGTTTCTACAGTTTCAACATATACTGAGGACGGACAAACATACGCAGATGACGGTACTTATAATCCATATTATATAAATGCTCCTTTAACGCTTTTTGCAACTGGTATACGCAATGCATATGATTTAGTTTGGCATTCAAATGGTCAATTATATGTGCCTACTAATGGTACAGCTGGAGGGAGTAATGCTCCAGCATCAATTGATGGAACCAGAAGACCGGATGGTTCTTTTTACGACCATTCAAATCCTCTTTATCCGATTATTCCAGCTTCAAATGGAAATAATGTTCAGCGTGACTGGCTTTTTAGAATAGATCCAAATAGTACTATTGGCTTTTATGGACATCCGAATCCGTTACGTGGAGAATTCGTATTGAACAGAGGTGATGCCGATATAAATAATGCTGTATATAATGGAGTTTCAGCTGATGTTAATTATAGGGGTGACGCTTTTGATTTCGAATTAAATAAATCTCCAAATGGAGTTATAGAATACCGTAGTAATGCAGAAAATGGAAACCTACAAGGAGCTATTTTAGTGGTTAGATATAGTGGGGGTAATGATATTATAGCTTTAGTTCCCGACGGACCGAATGGCGATATTTCTACATTTAAAGTTGGAATTCCTGGTTTTACTGGCTTTAACGATCCTTTAGATCTTATTGAAGATGTTAACACAGGAAATATTTATGTTTCTGATTATGGAAGTAGTAATATAATTTTACTTAAACCTAGTAATCAATCAACACCAAAAGCGGTAATAGTTGTTAGTAATGAAGATTTTTCTGGTGATGCTGTTAGCAGTGGAACCAATTCTTATTCCGAAGAGATTACATTGTCTAATTTAGGAAATGCAACATTAAACAATATAACTGCTCAAATTACTGGAGATGATGCAAATCAGTTTAGTTTTTCTGGGTTGCCTTCAAGTATAGCTGCTCAAAATTCAGGTTCATTTGATATCATATTTGATCCTACATCAAATGGTCCTAAGTTTGCTGAGTTAACAATTTCCGGTACCGATGCTGAGCCTGTAATTATTTCATTAAGTGGTCTGGGCAAAGCAGGAACAGGTGGAGCTAGTGAACCATCATTGCAATGGATATTAAATACACAATTAGGTGATGGTGTAGTTAACGTTGGAGATACTGATACGTCTACTAATTTAATTGATTTAGAAAGTGGGGCATCTTATAATGACATTCTAGGAGATGAAGTTGCTATTCAAAAATTTGAAAGAGCATCGGATGCACCGGTAACCTTAGAGGTATTAAGTGTATATGGTCCGGAAGCGAATAATCCTATTGTAGCATTTGGATGGTATGAATCTGGAGATGTAAATAGTGTTACTGAAATATTTAATATAGAAAATACGACTACGAATAATGGTCAAACCTTGAACCCTATTGTAAATGGCTCATTAAGTTTTGACCCAGGAATTGAAAGTTTCGGATTTGTTAGTAGATGGCCATACTTTAGTAATAGACAATTGTTTAGTGAAGATATCCTAAATACTTTTAGTGGTGCAATTCCTCACCATGTTAGAATTTATGAGCTTCCAGGTGAAGAAAATGCCTATATAATTGCTACAGAAGAACATGTTTCTGGGTATGATTACCAAGATATTGTTGTAATTGCTAGAAATATTCAACCTTTTGATGATACGCCAGTTGAGGCATGCGCTCCAATAAGTACGTTGGAATGTAGTGAATTAGCAGTATCTCTGCCATTTGCATTAGATTTTGACGGTACAGAAGGTGGTCTGAGCAATACTGGATTTACAATGGTAGATAATCCATCTGCAAGAATAGCAGCAGATGGAAGCATTTCTAATCCAAATGTTCCCGGTTATGAACCATCAAAAATTAGTGTGACAAGTGGAAACTTAAATATTAATGCAAGCAATGGTATAGCATATATAATTAATGGTACTGGTTCAGGAACAAGTACAGATGTTAACTCTCAAATAAATACTTTGGGCGTAGCATTTAACGCTAACACTATTGGTGATTTTAGTATTAAGACCACATTAATAAATCCGTATTCAGATGGAAGTAACGATTCTGAACAAGGCGGTTTATGGTTTGGTTTGGATGAAGATAACTTTGTTAAATTAAATGTTTCTAATGGCGGACAGGTAGAATTAAGATCTGAAGTCGCTGGAGTTTCAGGGGATGCATCAAAAATTGGAGCTACAAATGTAACAGGTTTACATTCAAGTAATGTTAACTTACGACTATTTGTTGATGTCGAAAATAATTTGCTAACGGCTTATTATACCTTAAACAATGGAACAGAAATACTTGTTGGTTCATTGCCATTACCTTCTGTTTATTTAAGCGGTAATGCAGATTATAGTAATCAGAGTTTTGCCGGTGTATATGCTACCAAACGAAGAGAATTGGTTGCGGATGTTGTATATGTCTTTGAAGATTTTGCAATTACACCAGAAAACCAAGTAACATTTCAACCTGTAAGTATTAATTTTTCATTACCAGAGGATGTTCCTCCTACAGGTTATTTAGTTGATTCAGGATTAGGTTTTGCAGATAGAGGTAATTCTTATTCATATGGATGGTTAACAACAAATGGGCAAACTGCTTTAGATTTATCTGAAAACGCTAGAAATAGAGAAGTTGGAAGTGTTGATGTTCTTCAAAATACATTAATACATATGCAATATGGCGATGTAAATAATGGAGCAGGAACAAATGGAGTACTTACGGAAGGTATTTGGGAAATGGCTGTTCCAAATGGTAATTATACTGTTTCGGTAGGGGTAGGAGATCCAAGTGTGGATTCAAATTCTAATGACATTCCAAATCACACAATTAATGTAGAAGGTATAAATATTATAGATGGATATACCCCGACAGGAACTGTAGGTTCTGCCACTAGGTTTACTTCCGGTACTACAACTGTAACAGTTTCTGATGGTAGATTAACAATAGATGCCTCAGGAGGTCATAATACAAAAATTAACTCCCTAACAATATTAGAAGGAGGTGAAATTTCGGAGCCGTTTTTCACAAATGTAACACCAAGTCATAATGCCGTAAATGTTGCAATAACGGACTTTCAAATAAATGTAGAAGTTGTTACTCCAGTAGGCTATGAACTTGATAAAACTACCTACGCAGGAAATGTAAACCTTTACGAAGTTACCACAGGTGGTGAAGTACTTGTACCTTCAAATTCAAATGACACAGGTGGTGGAGATGCAATTACATTAACTCCATTAAGCCCTTTGAAACCGTTTACCAATTACGTTTTTAGACTTACAAGTGATATTGAAGCTAATCTAGTAGGTGATACTTCGAATCGTTTGGCATTTGCTGAGTTTGAATCTCAATTCACGACCGGTGATGAAGATACGGTTGCTGAATTAGATTTGACTGGAGTAGAATTTACAAAAGTACCTGGTGGTATAGCATTAGGAGATGGTACATCAAATCAACGTTTTTCAAGTTTGGTAATCGGGCCAGATGGCAAACTTTACGCGAGTACTATTGGCAACTTTAATTCTGATGGTAAAATTTATCGTTGGGATATGGCAATTGATGGTACTTTGGAAAATCTAGAAATACTTAGTCCAGAATTGCAAGGAGCAGTGCATCCGGAGGATGGGGCTAGAGCTAATAACGACAGGTTAATTATTGGACTGGCATTTGATCCTGCTTCAACTGCAGAAAATCTAATTGCCTATGTAACACATAGTACTGCCTCGGTTACTAATGGTCCAGAATGGGATGGTATTTTAAGTAAGCTTTCTGGTCCAACACTTTCAACGGTTGAAGATTTAATCATTCATTTACCACGTTCTGGTAAAGATCATTTAACCAATAGTATAGAATTTGACTTGCAAGGTGATATGTTTATTAGTCAAGGAAGTAATACAGCTGGTGGTGATCCTGATCCAAATTGGGTAAATAGACCGGAAAGATTATTGGCCGGAGCAATATTAAAGGTAGAATTGGATAAATTACCATCAGATTTACCATTAAGCGCCTATACTACTGATAATATTAGTGTTATAAATAGTGCTACTTCAGGTAGTTTAACCATGAGTGATGGTTCTTATAATCCATTTGCAACAAATGCGCCTTTAACAATATTTGCAACTGGAGTACGAAATGCTTATGATTTGGTATGGCACTCAAATGGTTGGTTGTACATTCCTACAAATGGTACAGCAGGGAACAATAACAATTCTCCGAATTCTCCTTCTACGGATGACTATCCATTAGCAAGAAGAATAGATGGATTAACTACCATTCCTGATGTGCCTTTATTAACGGGTGGTGAAACTCAAAAAGATTGGTTGTTTAAAACTCAAGGGGGGTCATATCATGGTCATCCAAATCCATATAGAGGTGAATTTGTATTAAATCATGGTGGAGCTCCATATAGCGGATTACCAGGTCAAGAAGAAGCATCTTATACAGATGTTGCAAAGTACCCTAATGATTTAGGTCCAGATCCAAATTATAGGGAGCCAGCATTTGATTTTGGTAAAAATAAATCTCCAAATGGAGCGATAGAATATCAAAGTAATGCCTTTGGAGGTAGACTTCAAGGACTATTGATGGTAGTGCGTTTTAGCGGTCAAGATGATATCTTAGTAATGCAGCCAAAGTCTAATGGCGATATTGGAAATGTTAATGGAGATGTGCCTGGATTGGGTGGATTTGATGATCCATTAGATGTAATTGAAGATCCAAGAACTGGTAATATCTATATATCTGAATACGACAGAGATAATAATGGTACACCTAAATTAACACTATTACGTGCAACGGTACCTGCAACAGTAGGTCCTGAAATTGCAGCTACACCAGATGAATTGATTTTTGAAATTACAGTTAACAATGAAGGTGAAAATTCAAACACAAAAACTGTTTCCGTAACTAATGAAGGTACTGCTGCTTTAAATATTTCTGGTGCAACTATTACTGGAGAATATGCTGATCAGTTCGAATCAGTTACTCCAACAGGTGTAATTTCTCTTGCACCTAGTGAATCTCAGGTTTATTCTATTACATATGCACCTGACTTAAACGGTTCTAATCTTGGATATCAAGAAGCAAGTTTAGTGTTAACTAGTGATGATGAAGTAAATCCAAGTTTCGAAGTTGGTTTGCACGCTTTGAAAAAGGCAGGATTTGAAGGTGGTGAAGAACCAGCTTTACAGGATGTTGTGGATGCTTTAGGAATTGGAGTAGATGTAGGATGGACCTCATTAGCCAATGGGACTAATCCGGCTCCAAGTGGAGATGAATCAGAAGTGGAATTATGGATAAAAGCTTCAGACGCACCTGTAAATGTTACTCCGGTTGGTCGCTATTCGCCAGCAGAAGAACTTCCGTTCGGTTGGTATACTAATACAGAAGGCGTAGTTGCACTTAATGAAGTTGGTGTGTTAGAAGGTGAAATTGAAAACGCGCAGACCTTATTTCCCCCTATAGTTTCTGGGAATAATGTGTTTGATCCATTGGGTGCAGTATTCGGATTCTATGTTGATTCCAATTCTTTTGGTAGAATAAATTATTCTGAAGATGGGTTAAATGCAATACAACCTACAGGTGTTGTACATAGAACTAGAATCTACCCCATGGCAGATCGGGATGGAAATCCAATTGAAAATAGCTATTTAATAGCATTTGAAGATGCATCAAATGGTGATTATCAAGATTACATGTTTATTATTGATAATGTAATTCCTTATGAAGATGGAACTTTAGTTTTAGATTTTAATAAGAGTGAACTAAGTTATGTAGCTTCTATAAATCAAGAAGAAATTCCAACACAAGAATTGGTGCTTTCAGGTAATGGAGGCGTAACTTCTAGTGAAATTAATCTGACTTCGTCTGAAGATTGGGTTGTGTTGCCAACAAGTTTTGAAATCAATTCTTCGTTCGAAATTGGTGTTGACATAACAGGGCTGTCAATAGGATCTTATCAAGCAACAATTACGGCTACTGCATCTAATTATCAAGATGCAACTATAGATGTTAATTTATCCGTTACAAATGAATTGGTGTATGTATATCAATTTAATTTTCAAGATGCTGATGATATTGCGGTTTCTCCACAAGGATATATTGATGATTTAGGGGTGCCTTATGGTGTTCAGGATACTTCTTTAGGAGATTTAACTTTTGGTTGGGTAGAACCTGGTACATTAACCCCTGCAAATGCAGCAGTTAATGGTAGAAATAGAGAGGGTGATGCACTGTTGAGTACGTTCACAATTATTGGTCATAACAATGCAACCAACTACCCACAAAGGGACTGGGTTGTAAATGTGCCTAATGGGTCTTATTCCGTAAATATTAGTGTTGGAGATCCAGATTTTTCAGATAGTAATCATGTTTTAGATGTTAACGGTGTTACAATTATAGATTATAATCAAGAAAGTACGGCACCTGATGATTATGGCAATTTTGAACAAACAAATATGGTCGAGGTTACTGATGGCCTGCTCCGATTGTCATTAGGTGCGGGTGGTGCCAATGCTAAACCTAATTATATTCGTTTAGCACCTATAGATACTTCTTTATTATTGCCAACAATTGTAGCTGATTTCGATGGCAATAGTAGTGATGAAAATACTTATAGGGGAGCAGTATCTATAGAATTAAGTGCTATTGATGAAAGTGAAAGTGGTAATATTGTTCGATTAGAATATATGTTAGATGACAATGCCTTAGAAGCATATAGCGTACCAATTAATGTAGAAGACGTCGGTAATCACGTTTTAGTAGTTACTGCAGAAGATGAAAATGGAAACATCGCTGAAGAAACATTTGAGTTTACCATTGAAACTCCATCTGGTGCTTTGTTAGCCTTAGAAAATATGACTAAAATTCCTGGTACGGATAGAGGTTTTCCAGCAGATGATTATTATACTTTTCATAGATTAGGCAATCCAGGACAGGCCGAAGTCCATGATTCAAATGTAATGCGATTGAATAATTCAGGTACTGGTCCATTAGTAGTGACTGCAATAAACATTTCTGACGCTAATGATTATTCTTATGAATTATTAGATAGTACTGGTGGAATAGCTACTTTACCTTTAACTATTGAGACTGGAAGTTATGCCGATGTAGATGTAACTTTTATTGGAGGAACCAGTACTGTTAGTAATGGCATTTTTGTAGAATCAATTGAGATTATTTCTAATGCAGATAATGCCTTAGAAAATAAAGCAACTTTACATGGTGCATATTCGCCTCAACCTGAAGGTGGTGATGAAATTAATGCACAAGAAGTTTTTGATGCATTTGGGTTTGAATCCAGTATGTTAAGTGTAGTAAATGATGAAGGTACAATAACACCTCCAAATGCTTTACCATACAGACCTAGTTCAAATTATCCTATAGCTGAAAACATTGATGCAGGATATGAGGGAGATTTAATTTTGTCTTCAACATTTGTTCAGGCAGATCCAAGTAAACCGGTTATTGGAATACAGATTTCTGCATTACATGGTGGTCCAAGTTCAAATGGAGCAAAGTTTGTAGAGGTTGATGGAACAGGTACTGTTGGAGGAATTAACTTTAGTCATGATGGTACCTATTATCAAACATTACTACCTAGAAAGGGTGATGGAATTAATTTTGATACTGCTACTTCTATAAGCGGACCATTTAGAATTGCAATTTCCAATTATTTAACAAGTGGAGGCAATAATATTAATGGCAATAGACCGGACTTATTAGGAGCAAGAGTGTACAAAGTTATAGACCATAATGGCGATGTGATTCCTAATGAATATATAGTTTTACAAGATTTTGTACAAGGAGGTTGTGGAGCAGGTTCTGCTAACTGTGATTGGAATGATAATACATTCTATTTTATTAATATTAGACCTGAAGCGGTGCCAACAGCACAACCTATAGATGATTTATTAGTTGCAATTAATGAATTGTTTTCATTAGATACTAATGAATATTTTGATAAAGGGTATCCTGGAAATACTTTGGAAATAACTGCTACTGCAAATGGTGAAGTACTACCATCTTGGATAAATTTTGATTCTACTACAGGTCTTTTCGAAGGAACACCACCAGTAGGAACAACGGGAAGTTATTCTATAGTTTTAACTGCAGAAGATGCTAACGGACTTACTGCTTCAACTAGTTTTGAAATTAGCATAAGTGAACCACCAGTTGCAAATGATGATAGTTACGTAACAGAGCAAAATGTTGCTATCAACTTGGCATTGTTGGATAATGATTCTGATCCAAATGATCATCTAATTACAATTGTGTCAGTTGAAAGTCCTTTAAATGGATTAGCAGAGTTAAATGAAGCGGGTACAGAAGTGTTATATACACCAGCTTTAGATTATGTAGGTTCCGATTCTTTTAGTTATAATGTTGAAGATGAAACAGGACTACAGGCAATTGCAAACGTTTCAATTAGCATTAATGAAGCGAATCAAGCACCTGTGGCCGTAATTACAACAAATACCATTGAAGGCGCCGCTGCACTTTACGTTGATTTTGATGGAAGTGGGTCATTCGACGATAACAACAATATCGTGTCATATCTATGGGATTTTGGTGATGGAAGTGGAACATCAACAGATGCTGTTACAAATTATACCTACAATACAGTGGGAGTTTATCAAGCTAGTTTAACTGTTACTGATAATCTAAGTTTGTCGCATACTGATTATATAACTATTACGGTTACAGGTGTTGGAAATACAGCTCCGAATGCTGTTGCATCAATTACACCAATAGGAGGGGTGAATTCACTTCAATTTAATTTTGATGGTAGTGCCTCAAATGATGCAGAAAGTGGATTGATATATGAATGGAATTTTGGAGATGGTTCTCCAGTTTCAACAAATCAAATAACCCAACACACTTATGAGTTTGCCGGTATATATACAGTTACTTTGAAAGTAACAGATGCTGGTAACCTTATGGATTCTTTTACGATAGACGTAGAAGCTAAGGACGAAGTTGTTAACGATTTTGCGTTACGTATTAATGCAGGTGGACCCGAGTTAACGCATAACGGTGATGTTTTTGCTTCGGATCAGAATTTTGTTGGCGGTAAGGTGTATGAAAATACCAGTGCAACTGTAGCTACTTTGTATCAAACAGAGCGTAGTGCTTCTCCACCAACCTTTGGATATGATATTCCATTGGCAGATGGTGAGTATAGAATTATACTTCATTTTGCTGAGATTTATTGGGGAGCAAACGGAGGCGGTGCTGCAGGTGTTAGTCAGCGTATATTCGATGTTACAATGGAAGGAAATACCATACTAGACGATTATGATATTTACGCTGATGTAGGTTCTCAAACAGCGGTAACCAAAACTTTTGATGTAACGATGTCAGATGGTATCTTAAATTTAGTTTTTGATGCGTCAGGTGGTGACGGGATCAATCAGCCAAAGTTATCGGCTATTGAAGTAGTTGGTTTAGGAGTTGCTAATGAGCTTCCTATTGCAGATGCTGGTGAAGATAAGACCATTACGTTGCCAACCAATAATATTGAGCTAGTAGGTTCGGGAACAGATTCCGATGGTACGATTACTTCATATGTTTGGACTAAGGAAAGTGGTCCAAATGGCGAATCATTAAATGGCGTAAATTCTTCGACGTTATCCGTAGGCAATTTAGTTGAGGGTATGTATATATATAGATTGACTGTTACTGACAATATGGGTAATGTTGATTTTGATGAAGTTTCTTTAACCGTATTACCAGAAGAATTGCATTATAGTTATGCTCTGCGTATTAACGCTGGTGGTTCAGAGTTAATGCACAATGGCGAATTATTTATATCTGATAATTATTTTGTAGGAGGTAAAATATATGAAAATACTCAAGCTACCGTTTCGACATTGTATCAAACAGAGCGTAGTGCTGACCCTCCTGCTTTTGGATATGATATTCCATTAGGAAATGGAGATTATAAAGTGATGCTTCATTTCGCTGAAATTTATTGGGGAGCAAATGGTGGAGGTCCAGATGGAGAAAACAAACGTATTTTTGATGTAACATTAGAAGGTAATACGATACTTGATGATTATGATATTAATTCAGATGTTGGTGCTCAAAATGAAGTAATAAAAACTTTTGATGTAACTATATCTGATGGAATGTTGAATTTAGTATTAGAAGCAGAAGGAGTCGATGGCATTAATCAACCAAAATTATCAGCTATAGAAATATTGTCTAATGAAGATATAGATAATCAAAATCCTGTGATTACTTTAAACGGTGAGTCTTATTTGGAATTGAACATAGGTGATGAGTATGTTGAACTGGGAGTGTTAGCAATTGATAATATTGATGGTGACATCAGCGAGTTAGTTATTATAGGCGGTGATATAGTTACTACTGAGGTTGAAGGTACTTATGTGGTAACTTATAATGTTAAAGACAGTTCTGGAAATGAAT
>NZ_LDPE01000011.1 GCF_001447995.1 Maribacter dokdonensis DSW-8
AACAATAGAAATAAATGTGGTGAATGATAATCCTACTGATCCAACCGACAATGTCATTGAGGTAAATCAATTGGTTACACCGAATGGGGATGGCAGAAATGAATTTTTGTTTATTAGAGGAGTTGATAAAATTCGAAATAGCACTTTAAGAATCTTTAATAGATGGGGAGTAGCGGTTTATGAAGGTGAGAATTACAACAATCAAAATAATGTTTTTGATGGAAGATCAAGAGGGCGATCAACCCTAAGTGTTGAAGAATATCTTCCATCCGGAATTTATTTCTATATTTTTGATTATACAACCCTTGATGGGGAAAGTAAAGTAGATAGTGAATATCTGTATATTAGTAGATAATAGATTATAAAATATGAATATTAAGAATAAGGTTTTAATTCTATTTGGAGGTTTACTACTTGTTTGTGGAACTTCTTTCGCCCAACAAGATGCACAATATACCCAGTATATGTTTAATACCATGAGTGTAAATCCGGCTTATGCAGGTAGCAGGGGACAATTAAGCATAACAGGTTTATACCGATCGCAATGGGTAGGTTTAGAAGGTGCTCCAAAAACACAAACCCTCAACATTCAATCTCCAATTAGAAACAGCAAGCTAGGTTATGGTGTTTCAATTGTAAATGATGAAATAGGTGATGGTGTTGTACAAGAAACATATTTTGATGCTGTAATTTCATATACCATAGATGTATCCGCAGAAGGAAAACTTTCATTTGGACTTAAAGCAGGTGGTAATCTTTTAAATCTTGATTTCAATAAATTAAGAAATTTTGATTCGGAGCCGGTTAATTCAGATAATATAGAAAATAGATTCTCACCAAATGTTGGCGTGGGTCTATATTATCATTCTAATGAATTTTATGCAGGACTTTCAGCACCTAATCTTTTCCAAACGGAACATTTTGATAATTCTCAGCAAGATGCCAATTCTGTTAGGTTTTTATCTAAAGAAAGAATTAACTTTTATTTGATTACCGGTTACGTTTTTGATTTGAACGGCAATTTAAAGTTTAAGCCCGCTTTACTTACTAAGGTAGTTGGTGGCGCTCCGTTACAAGTTGACGTATCTGCCAATTTTATGTTTAATGAGAAATTTACATTCGGTGCAGCATATCGTTGGGATGCCGCAGTCAGCGCTATGGCAGGTTTCCAAATATCAGACCAATTTATGATTGGGCTTGCATATGATAGAGAAACCACTGATTTAGGTGGTACACAGTTTAATGATGGATCATTTGAGGTACTCTTAAGGTATGAGTTGGTAAAATCATTTCAAAAATTGGTTTCACCACGATTTTTCTAAAAGGCAATTTTATATATGAAACATAAAGTAAAGTTTATTATCCTAACCTTTTTGATTTGTAACGGATTGGCATTTGCCCAAGAGCGATTAATTCAAAAAGGAAATGAGAAATTTGAATCATACTCGTTTAGTCCGGCAATAGATATTTATAAAAAGGTCTTGGAAAAAGGATATGTTTCTGCAGACTTACTACGTAAATTAGGGAATTCTTATTACTATAATGCCGATTATAAAGATGCAGCAAGTATATACAAGCAGTTAGTATCGGATTACTCAAATGAAGTAACTGCTGAAGACTATTTTAAATATGCTCAAGCATTAAAATCAACTGGCGAGTATGACACCTCCAAGTCTATAATGAACAAGTTTATAGATATAACTAAGAAGGATGGTCGAGCAACTGCTTTTAATGATGAAGCGGATTTTATGGCTGATATAGAAAAAAATTCAGGGAGGTATAATTTGGGTCCTTTTGAATTTAACTCCCCTTATTCAGAATTTGCTCCTTCATTTTATAAAGAAGGTTTGATTTTTTCTTCTGATCGAGATACAGGTAATTTTGCAAGATATCGTCATACGTGGAATGCTAAAGATTTTTTAGACTTATATGAGGTAAATGCAGATAGTTCTTCCTTAAATCAAGTTAAAAAGCTTGGGGAAAATGTAAATACCCGTTATCATGAGTCGACCTCCGCAATAACAAAAGACGGTAAAACTTTATTTTTTACGCGCAATAATATAGAGAAGCGAAAGACTGTAAAAGATGAAAAGGGAATCGTACGTTTAAAAATTTTACGTGCGCAAATGACTGATGAAGGAATATGGGGCGAAGTAGAAGAGCTACCGTTTAATAGCGATTCTTATTCTGTAGCAAACCCTGCTTTAAGTCCAGATGAAAAAACCTTATATTTTGCTTCGGATATGCCGGGTACGTTTGGAGAATCGGACTTATTTATGGTTTCAATCAATCAAGATGGCACTTTTGGTACACCACAAAACTTAGGCTCTAATATTAACACGGAGGCAAGAGAGACATTTCCTTTTATAACAAGTGAGGAAATATTATATTTTTCATCTGATGGTCATCCTGGTTTAGGTGGGTTGGACGTTTTTGCAACCAAAATAAAAAGACAAGATTTTTCAGGTAAAGTATTTAATTTAGGTAAACCTATAAATAGTAGCAGTGATGATTTTACTTTTATATTTAATGAAGAGTTAAGAACGGGTTATGTTGCTTCCAATCGAGATGAGGGATTAGGTAATGATGATATCTATAGTTTTACGGAGACAAAAGAATTAATTTTTGATTGTAATCAAAAAGTTACTGGAACGGTTAGGGATAAAATTTCCAATGAAGTTTTAATAGGGGCTACAGTAAAAGTTTTGGATGAAAACAATGAAGAATTACTATCGACCATAACTGATTCTAAAGGTAACTATAGTTTAGAATTAGATTGTCATAAAGGGAATTTTGTAAGAGCTTTAATGGAGGGCTATATTCCATTTGAAGAATATATAGGTGCATCGGATGGAAAACCTAAAATAATTGATTTTTATTTGGAAAGAGATCGTTTAACTGCTGGTTTTGGAGATGATTTGGCAAAACTTTTACAATTGAGTACAATATATTTTGATTTTGATAAGTATAATATCAGGAAAGATTCTGAGGTAGAAATAGAAAAGGTAATTGCGGCTATGGAAAAGTACCCAAGCCTAAAATTAAAAGTAAATTCCCATACTGATAGTAGAGGACCTGCAGCATATAATTTGTGGCTTTCTCAAAAAAGAGCAGAATCTACGGTGAATTATATGATTAAAGAGGGGATAGATTCTTCCAGACTTGTAAGTGAGGGCTTTGGTGAAACAAAATTGCTAAATGAGTGTGAAGATGGTATTAAATGTTCATCAGCAAAACATGATGTAAATAGAAGGTCTGAGTTTATTATTTTAGAATAATTTGTATAAAATACTACAATCAAAAGCAACTCTATTAGAGTTGCTTTTTTAGTTAGTAATACGCTTGAAAGCCTAGGATATTAGGTTGATAATAGACCAATTACCTAATAATTTTTTATTTTAACAGCTCCATTTTAGGTATTCACTTAGGTTATTTCCAACTTCACAACATTTATTGTGCCCTGCTTTAAGACATAGTTATTTTTACGGATGATATTGATTGTAGATAAACTTTGCATTTCAATACCCCCATTAATTTGATTATGAGATTAAAACAATTTTATTACTTAATTCTTCTTTTATGTTCAACTAGTTTCTTTGCTCAAGAGACATATTTGGATACATTTAGCAGTACTTCTTATTCAAATAATAACGGGACACAAAATTTTAGTGGTAATTGGGTAGAGCAAAATGATAATAATTCGGCATTCAATGGAAGAATAAGAGTTACTGGTGGAAGGCTTCGTTTTAGGAATTTAGATAGCGGATGGATTTATCGTTTTGTTCCTCTTGCAGGTGCGTCTTCGGCCACCTTAACTTTAGATTATGATGCAACTTCGGCAGGTGGCGAGGCAATAGACGTTTTTATGTATAATGCCGATAGTAATCAATGGAACTTTATTCAAAGGATTGATAATGGAACGGGTTCCATAACCTATAATTTAAGTGCGGCTGAAATCGATTCAAACCCTGCAATAATATTTTATCGAGGAGATACTAGTTGGGGTAATGCAGATACTATATATGTAGACAATGTTCAGTTTACCGCTACTTACGGCGCAGAGTTAGAAATAGACGATGTCACTGTAAATGAGGATGATGGTACAGCTATATTTACAGTTAGACATATAGGTAGCAGCACAAGTGCTTATAGTGTAAATTATACAACCAACGATATATCTGCCATTTCTGGTCAGGATTATTCTGTTTCATCTGGTACGTTAAATTTTAATGGAAATATAAATGATACGGAGACTATAACTGTCCCTATTACTGATGATACTATTTTTGAAGGTGACGAAACTTTTGGTTTGTCATTTACCTCTACAACGAATACAGATGTTGATATTACGGATACCGCTATTGGTACTATCTTGGCAAATGACGCTTTAATTATGACTGATGGGGGCTCTGCAACTACCTGTGATGATACATTTTTAGATTCTGGCGGTATCAGTAATTACTCTGATAATGAAGATTTGGTTTATACTATTTGTCCAGATACCGCAAATAATTATACGCAAGTTAATTTTGAACAGTTTGATGTAATTCCCGGTGATATTTTATACGTATATGATGGTAATAGTACCGGTGCAACTTTAATTGGACAATATGATAATGATAATGTACCCACACAAATTTTTGCCACTAATACTAACGGTTGCTTAACATTTAGGTTTACATCAAATAATAATACAACAGGTAATGGTTGGCAGGCCAGTGTTAGTTGTTCGCCTCCCGGACCTAAAATTGTAGTAGAAGACGTATATGTGGATGAAGATTCTGGTAGTGCTATTTTTACGGTAACACATGTACGTGATCGGCATGGTTATCAATCTTTCTTCTTTGGTTTTATAGAAACGCCGTTTACCGTAGAGTATATGGTAAGTGATGGAACTGCAAATAATGGTAGTGATTATATTTCTGTAAACGGAACACTTACATTTACCGGTGAGGTAGGCAACGTTCAAACTTTTTCAGTTCCCATTGTAGACGATGGCGTACCTGAATTAGTAGAGTACTTTACAGTAGGGTTTTCTGACGCAACGGCACAATATGCTTCTGTTGATTATAGTGACACCGCCAATGGTTATATTAATTC
Organism: Maribacter dokdonensis DSW-8; assembly: GCF_001447995.1. Taxonomy (NCBI): domain Bacteria; kingdom Pseudomonadati; phylum Bacteroidota; class Flavobacteriia; order Flavobacteriales; family Flavobacteriaceae; genus Maribacter; species Maribacter dokdonensis. The sequence continues at coordinate 5,101 of NZ_LDPE01000011.1, forward strand.
TCAAATATTGGCAAATGATCCCCTTACGTTATTTCAAGAATTTGACGGTTATTTTGATTATTCTACCACAGGTGGTTCGTTAAGAACAAATGATAATAATACAGATGCCTGTTCAATAACGACTTCATCTTCAAATACCCTGATTTCACCAATACCCAATACAGGCACAATAAAAAAAGCATACTTATATTGGGCGCACTCTAGTACGGTGGTAGACGGAACCGTTACTTTTGAAGGACAAACGGTTAATGCCAATTATCAATATCAAACTACGTTAACCAATAGAAATTTTTACGGTTATGTAAGTGATGTAACCGATATTGTTGAAGGTGTGGCAGACCCATCAACCAATGTATTTGATTTTTCTGGCTTGTCAGTAGATAATTCCAACACCTATTGTTCTTCTGCTACGGTATTAGGTGGTTGGACGTTGTTCGTTTTCTATGAAGACCCAAATTTACCAGCGGTGAACATTAATTTATATCAAGGTTTTGATGGTTTAAGTAATGACGGCAATTCTTTTACTTTAGACAGTTTTTATGCAATTGCAGGTGCTGGTGCCAAGGCATCGTTTTTATCTTGGGAAGGAGATTCTACCCTTGATGGTAATAGTTCGGGTACAACCAATCCAAATGGAGAACGATTGTCAATTACGAACCAAGCAAATCAGGATTTTACGTTAGCTGGTGATGGTGGTCAAACAGGTAATAACGCCTATAACTCTACAATGTATGATAATACAACCACACCAGATTACAATGTTAGTACAACGTATGGGGTAGATTTGGATACTTATGATATTTCAACTTTTGTATCACCTGGAGATTCTCAAGTTACGGCAAATGTAGATGTTGGTCAAGATTTTGTGATATCTGCGGCAGTTGTATTAAAAGTGCCTTCAAACCTAATTGCGGGTACTGTTTTTGAAGATGTAAATTACGGTGGCGGTCAAGGTAGAAATATGACCAATGCCAACGGTGTAGGTATATCTAGTGCCATTGTAGAATTATATGAAAGCGATGGAACTTTTGTGAGAAGAACTACTTCTAAAGTGAGTGGTGATTATAGCTTTGGGGGTATGGCAGATGGTGATTACTATGTAAAACTTGTAAACTCCACAGTTAGGTCAACCCGAGCAAATGGTATTAATTGTACTACTTGTGTACCTGTTCAAACTTTTAGAAGTTATGGGGATGTTAACAATAATATTGAGGTATTGGATGAAATTGGGGGAGCAGACCCAACCGCCTTCTCAGATTCTGCCTTAGGAGTTTTTGAAGATTCACAGAGTTTATCAATGGTAAGTATTGAAAGTAGTGGTGTAGCTAATATCGACTTTGGATACAATTTCAATACTATTGTAAACACAAATGAATTTGGTCAAGGTTCTCTAGAACAGTTTATTCTGAATAGTAATACTTTGGGTGAGGTTGGTTTGGATATTGAAGCAAATGCTATATTTGATCCCGCAGCAGAAGAGGATGTATCAATTTTTATGATACCACCTACCGGAGATAGTTTTGGAAGAACTGCTGATGTAAATTATAATGCTGCAGGTTACTTTGATATTTTATTGGATAATTCAAATACCTTTTCTGTAATTACAGGAACAAATACTATCATAGATGGTAGAACCCAAACGGCTTATTCTGGCGATTCAAACGCTGGCACAGTTGGTTCTGGTGGAGCCGGTGTTGGCATTGCAAATACGGCATTGCCTAATTATACTAGACCGGAAATACAAATTCATAGAAATGGTGGTGATGTTTTACGATTAAACGGTTCAAATGTCACGATACGAGATATATCATTATATGCGAATAATAATGCTGGGGTTAGAGTTCAAGGAGGTTCGGCAACCATTTCAAACAATTTGTTGGGAGTAAACGCGCTAGGTGCGTCTGCTGGAAACATAAATTATGGTATTGAGCAAACAGGTGGTGATTTATCAGCATTTTCAAATTATTTATCCTCAAATACCATAGCTGGTATTTTTATAGATGGTGGTACACGTAGTACCGTTCATTTCAACCATTTAGATTCCAATGGGAGCACCGCATGTGATGATAATATTCTTATAGAAGATGGTAGTACAATTGTCATTCAAGAGAATCTTATAGAATCGGCAGCAGCATCTGGCATTGAGATAAATAATGTAAACGGAGTTACGGTCTCCAACAATAATATTCTACTATCAGGTCAAAACGGAGGTGATTGTAACGGTAGCTACGAAGGTATGGCTTTAAAACTCTCAGGTGATGATTCTGTAATTGATCAGAATAGAATTTATTCTAACGGCAGTGAGGGAGTGGTAGTTCTTTCTGGTGCATCAAACACCATTTCCCAGAACAGTATTTATGCAAATGGTACCGTAGTGCCTAGCTTGGGTATTGACCTAGGTATGGATGGCGTAACCCTTAACGATAATTCCGATTCAGATTCCGGTCCAAATAATTTAGAAAATTTCCCAATCATAAATTCCGCGTTTATTTCAGGATCTAATTTGGTGGTTACTGGTTGGGCATCTCCAGGTAGTACAATTGAGGTGTTTTTTACAGATGTTAATGAAGGTACAGCTACTTTAGGAGATAATCAGTTGGGGCTTACCCAAGATTATGGTGAAGGTCAAACCTATATTGGAACAGCCGTAGAAGGTAGTGGGGATGACCAAGATGCTACAACCTCTTCGTATGCAGACCCGGACGGTAATACTGAGAATACTAATAAATATAAATTTGTATTTCCTTTGCCATCAGGCACTGTTGTAGGAGATTTAATTACAACCACTGGTACAAGAAGTAACTCAACATCTGAGTTTTCTCCAGAAATTATTATAAGCGCTTATACGGTAATTACTAATAGAAATATTACCTATCGTATTAAAGCTAATTAGAATTTACGCTAGGCTGTTTATATATGTGAACCCTGGCAGGGTTTGTTGCCTATTGGTTAGGCTAGGTCACTCTACATAATAGTATGAGTTCACCGTTAGATTATAAGCTTTTGCAACAATTATTTCACGCCTTGTACATATATTCTGATTTTTATATGGTAAAATCATGCTATAAACTCCCTCATTTAGCATAGTAAAGAAAAGTTAATGGAATTTTATCTACAAAAAAGGATAAAATTAGGGTTTGTTGGTTGTGTAATTATTGTTTTATTTTCGGGTATTGGACTAAATGCACAAACGAGCTTTACAGAAAGCGCGGCTGCTTTTGGCCTAGATTTAGGACAAAGAAAAGATGGTGGGCACGCTTGGTCAGATTTTGATAATGACGGTGATTTAGATGTACTCGTTCTCGAAAATAATAATAATGCCAACGTAAAAAGTTTCTTAATGCGCAACAATGGTAACAATACGTTTACCAATGTGCAATCAATTTTGGCACCCGGCATGTTAGGGGATTATGCCGAAAGACAAGCAGTTTGGGGAGATGTCAATAATGATGGCAGACCAGATTTCATGATAAATTCATCTGGTAATAGTAATGCCAGACAGGCTATTCAAATTTTTATTCAAAATACAGACGGTACATTCGGTGACGGTATTGGGGGGTACAACCCAATAACCATAGGTAGATCGGGTTCAACAATAGTAGTACCTGCAGTAAATTCAGAAGGCGTTGGTTTTTTTGATTTTGAAGGTGATGGTGATTTAGACGTTTTTTTTGATAATCATGATATGGGTATTGAGTTGTTGCGAAATAACTTTATTGACCATACAAATCATACTGTTGCAAACCCGGCACCAAATGCCTTGTTCACTCATATTACGACCGGTAACGGTAGTGGCGTAACTGAATTTGGTCTAAACCAATTTGCCACGGATGGGGATTATGGTACCGCAGCCGATGTAAATGATGATGGTTGGGTTGATATTTTCATGCGTAAACGAGATGAAAATGACTTTTTCTTAAATCAAGGTGGCTCATTTTCAAATGGAGCAGATCTAGGTCAGGCGGCCAACAATAATAAAGGGGGTAATGGATTATGGGATTTGGATAACGACGGTGATCTAGATGCGGTATGGACAGAGAATGGCCTTACGCAAATACATAGAAATGATGGGGGAGGGGTATTTACTCCTTTAGGAGCAGCTTCTTTTCCAGGGTTACCACAACCGGGTAATGTAAACAATGGTAGTTCAGGCGCTCGTATAGATGCTTTGTCAGGTGGAGATATAGATAATGATGGTGATATAGATATTATTTTAGTAGGTAACAGTAGAAGTTATTTGTACATCAATCAATTGAATAGTCCAACTCCCGCTCCAGGTGTAATTGGTAGTGGTGCGGCAATGAATTTTGCACTAGATGCTGAACAATTTAACTCAGGAAGAGACGGTGAAGGTACTACAATGGTTGATGTAGATGATGACGGTGATCTGGATATTTACATTAATATAAACAATAGTGCTAACCAATTATATATTAATAATTTACCGGCAGCCAATAGAAATAATCATCTATTGATAGATGTTACCGAAGATAGAGGTGCTAATGGTAATACAGGCGGTTTTTTAGGGAGGGTAGCCATTGGTACAAATGTGTTGATCAGAGATTGTTCGGGAAATATTATTAGTGGATTAAGACAAGTAAATGGAGTCTATGGTCATGGTACCCAACAACCGGAAGAAGTACATTTTGGTTTGCCTTTAGGTGAGAATGAAACTTATATTATAGAAGTTCATTATCCAAATTTTTATGATTCATCTGATCCTAGTGGCTATTCCAGATTAGTGGCTACTGCTATTGCGCAGCCAAGTACTATCGCAGGAACAAATCACTATACATTGACCACTACAGATGCTGAACTAATTGAAAATCCTAATGCCCCTGAGGCAAATAATGATCAAGAACAAGTATCATATGGAAATAATATATCGGTTCAGATAGATCTATTTGCAAACGATTCTGATGCTGACGGAGATGATTTTTCTGTTGAAAGTATTACTCAACCATCAGTGGGTTCTGTGGTTATAGATGATGCGGATAATGGCTTGGTAACATTTACGTATAATGAAGCAACACCTTTTCCCGGCGAAACTACTTTTGACTACACCATAACAGACTCTACCAATTCTCTTTGTCCCTCATTAGGAAAAAGTGATACGGCAACAGTACGGATCTTTGAGCCGTGTACGGACCCTACGGGTATAGATACTGATGGTGACGGTATTAATGATGTTTGTGATCTAGATAATGATAACGACGGTATTTTAGATGTCGATGAATGTAACATATCGGCCGTATTGGTTGATAATGGCGATTTTGGATATTGGATTTTCAATGCTCCGGGATGGACAGGAAGCGGTAATCAATGGAATATGGACACCAATAGGGCTTGGTTTCCTCAATGGAACGGTACGGGTACTGCCAGTTTTTATCAGACTATAAATGTAGTGCCAGGTGTTGAGAATACTATCACCTTTGACTTAGGAGCTGACAACAGTTATGGTCGCGAAGTTACCTTGAATGTCTTAATAGGTGGGCAGGTTGAATTTACCGAAACTTCCAATCAAATAGTTTCAGCAAACGGAGGGAGGGCGCAAAATAATAATGAAACCTTGAACATGTCAACAAGGACATTTTCATTCATTCCAACTTCTAATAGTATAGAACTAAGGTTTAATGGTATTTCATCTGCTACAAATCATGATAGAATGTATGTGGATAATGTAGTTCTTTCAACAGGTTGTGGTGATACCGATGGTGATGGTATTGTGGATATTTACGATTTGGACAGTGATGGAGATGGTTGTTTTGATGCTTTGGAAGGTAGCGAGAGTTTAAATTTTTCAGATTTAAATGGCGATGGAAGTATTTCAGGAGAGGTAGATAGTAATGGTGTTCCTCTGACGGCAAATGGTGGGCAAGGTTTAGGTAGTAGTAATGATTATACGGTAACAGCAGATGAATGTGATGATGATGGTGATGGTGTGAACAATGCAAATGATAAATGTCCTTATTTTGATGATGCCATTGATAGTGATAATGATGGCGTTCCCGACGGATGTGATAACGATGATGATAATGATGGCATATCCGATTGTGACGAGTCTTTAGAAAGTGTTTCTAGTCAGTTTGCATGGACATTAAACTCACCTTCCGGAAATTTAAATATGGATGCTACCTACGCTTCGGAAACAAATGATTGGGTTTTGGAGAATACAGATGCCATGATATTGAATACGTCTATATTTAATGTAAATGGAAGTAATATAGAAATACGGCCAATAACGGCAGTTGATAAAGAAGAGGCAATAATAAATGAAGATTATATAGAGGTTTCTTTTACTACTGGTTCTGAGGTATCCTCGTTTGAATTGAGCGGAATTACTTCTGGTTGGTATCAACCTTACAGGGGAGATTCCTATTATTCATCAGCGGTATTTACAAGAGCAGGTTCTAACGCGTGGACTACCCTTTCTACAGATGTTTTTCATACGGATAATGGTAGTAATTACGCCACATTTCAACATTTGGATATAGGGTCTGTTTATTTAGAGGCAAATACAGAATATACCTTTAGATTTTATGTCTATGGTCAAATTAATGATTCATCAGAAAACTACTCTATTATAGACGACATTCATTTTAATTTTATTGCATGTAGGTCTGGTAATTTAGATGGCGATGCATACCCAAATCATTTGGATGATGACAGTGACGGCGATGGGTGTAATGACGCAGATGAAGCCTATGCAAATACATCATCCGATGCAGATGGCAATGGTATGTATGGTTCAGGTATACCCACGGTAAATGAAAGTGGATTGGTAACGGCTGCTTCATATAGTGAACCTATTGACGGTGATAATAATGGTAATTATGATTTTTTACAGGTTGGGCAAGCACCTGTAATATCGGATCAACCAGAAGATGCCAATGCTTGTCCAGGTGGATCGGCTTCATTTAGTGTGAGCAGTTCGGCAGGAGATATGTATCTATGGCAAGAAATTATTAGCGGTACTTGGATTAATATCTCTGAAGGAGGAAAATATAGCGGTACCGATACAAATACCTTAACAATAACAAACACTTCGCTATCAGATCATAATAATAGATATAGGGTCGTGATATCTAATCCGGCTTATGTATGTGAAAATACTACATCAGAAGAAGCGGTGCTAATTGTTCAAGTGCCGATAGCAAATGCTGGTTCAGATCAGACCATATGTGATGGCGAATCCGCAACATTAACAGCTTCGGCTACTGGAGGAAGTGGTAGTGGTTTTACATATGAGTGGAGCACAGGCGCAACAACTCCAAGTATCACCGTTTCACCTTCAGGAAATACTAGTGGAAATGTAATGGTCAATTATACGGTTACCGTTACAGATAGTAGTGGATGTACAGATACAGATGAGGTCACCGTTACTGTTGAGCCTACACCTACCATCACGGTTACGAGCTCACCAAGTTGTAATTTTAGATTGTTTCAACCAACAACCTACTCTTTTGAAGTTACCGTTAGCGGTGGTACGGTAACTGCCACAGATGGTACGGTAACCAACGTTTCGGGTGATGTTTGGAGAATAGCAGATATTCCCGATGGTACAGATGTGGTTGTGACTTCAACACAAGGTAATTGTAGCAGAGATTTAACAGTAACGGCACCAAACTGTGTTTGTCCGGTAGTAGATCCTCCTACTAGTGACGGTAATAAAGAATATTGTCAAGGAGATACAGTACCTGAAATTTCTGCAAGTACGAGTGGAGGTACAGAAACTATAGACTGGTATGATGCTTCTTCAGGAGGTAACTTACTTCAAAATAATAGTTTAACATATCAGCCGTCTTCGGCAGGAACGTACTATGCCGAAGCGAGAAATACTTCTACAGGTTGTGTTAGTGGTACTAGAACAGCTGTAACAATTATCGAAAATTCACCTCCTTTGGCTAATGCTGGTTCAAATCAAACCATTTGTGACGGTGAGTCCGCAACATTATCAGCCACGGCAACTGGTGGTAGTGGTTCTGGCTACTCTTATGTTTGGAGCACCGGGGAAACAACACCTACAATAACTGTAACTCCGACAGGCAATCCAAATTCAAATACTACAACAACGTATACCGTAACCGTAACAGATGCTAATGGATGTAGTGATACCGATACTGTTAACGTTACTGTTTATTCTAATCCAACCGTAACCATAAGTACTGATAATGCTTCTTGCGGAATAGATAATGGGGCAATTACCTTTAATTTTCCAGACCACCCAAATAGAACCGGTATTAAGTTTAGTATCGATGATGGGGCAAATTATACCAGTGCGGCAGATAATAGTGGCAGTTATACGTTTTCAAACCTTCCTGCAGGAACATACCCGCTATGGGTACGCTGGGGTAATAACGCTTGCCCGGTAAGCTTGGGAGATTATGATATTAATACAACCCCGGAAGTTATGGTTGTAACACAACCAGTGGATCGGACTGTATTAACTGGTGAAAATGCCCAATTTACGGCTAATGTAACCAATGCGGATACATATCAATGGCAAGTAAGTGTCGATGGGGTTAACTATGTAAACTTAGTGGATGATTCTGAGCATTCTGGTACTCAAACGTTAACTTTAAATGTGTTGAACGTTCCTAAGGAAAAAGAAGGGTATTCTTATAGACTTCTCGCCTCAAATTCCGGTACATCTTGTACGGAAACACCATCTAACGCAGCATTATTATTTGTAAATGTTAGAACTGTAATTACAAATAAACGTATAACATACCGTATAAAACCTAATTAAAATTTAGTGCTCCTTCTTTTGTAATTCGTTGAATGTGGAAACTCTAAACCAATGTTTTTTTAAGCATATAATTATAGGCTAAAGAAGGTTTGTTTAGAAGTTTAGGTTATCGTTTGCATTAATGTTAAACAGTACTTTTTTAAGTGGTCAATAAAAAGTCCTTGGTTTTTTATAGAACCAAAAACTACCCGAATAACAGTGTATACTCGACGAACGACAATAACATTTTGCAAAGTTTTAACATGTCTATACCTCATATATATAAGACTATATGTCATAAATATTGGCTTACACAACATTTATTTTAGTGAGCACTACTTAAAATGAATATTTGTGTATTGTGATTACCATAGATCCATCTAGTATGAATCGATTATTAATGTTTTTTGGTAATTACCTTTTTTTAAGACCTATATGATCAAAGAATTTTTGAAGGTGGAATTGAATATTAAAAGTATGAAAAGTCGAACTACTACAACCTTGGGTAATGCCATTAAATTTACAATGGTGTTATTTGCATTACTGCTATCTGGTATTTCTATGGCACAGACGACCGTGACCCTAGAGGATCAATGTAATTGTGAAGTACTTCAGGGAACTGATGTTACTGCACCAGGTGGTGTAACACCTGAAGGAGCGGATTTAGGAGATTTGTATGTAAATACGGATACCGGTACAATCTATTTCTGGGATGGTGATTCTTGGGAATATACATCTACAGATGCAAATACAACCAATGCTTCCTTGACTGAAGATGGGGTAAACTTGATTCTGACCGATAGTGACTTAAATACAGTTTCAATTCCCTTAGCGGATATAGCAGCAATTGTAGATACAAATACTACTAATGTAACTTTTACAGTAAATAGTACTAATGGGACTTTGGATATCATTGATTCTGATAGTAATGTAGTAGCTGTTCCTTTAGCAGATATTGCAGCACTTGTTAATACCGACGAACAAGAAGGTACGGAAGTCTTG
>NZ_LDPE01000012.1 GCF_001447995.1 Maribacter dokdonensis DSW-8
AACAAACTTTGAAGGTATGCCCAGAACAGCTTCTCCGTGTATCTTGTTCTTGGTCGCGGTACGTTGTTTTAAATAGATATCCAATAACCGGAACAACTGTAAGCATTCGCTCTGGATATCCGTCAAGGCATTGTAAATAGGTACCTCGTTGACCAGTGCATATTCACATATAGCCTTGGCATCGCTCTTATCCGTTTTTACTTTAGCCAGTTTCATTTGAATGAAACGTTTTACGGATAATGGGTTTACTACTGAAACTATTACCCCATTTTTGTAAAGAAACTGGGCAAGTCTATAATGATAATAACCGGTAGCTTCCATAACGACCAATGAACATTTGGGCAGTTCCTTAAGGAATTTCTTAAATCCAGTTTCATCGTTCTTATACTGGTCGTGACCTTTGTTACTACCATGTACATCAAAGACATCTTTACTGATGTCGACTCCAAAAGTTTCTTTATATTTATTCATAAGATATGTTTTACGAAAGAACCGGCTACTTCTGCTCACAACAACTTGAAAACGAGATCTAAGGTCTCACAGAACTGAACGTGATCTAAGTAGTAAAAGAGAGAGGATTATCAATGTTGTCGAAGTCTAAAGCTTCACCGTATATAGTAACCTTAATTCTCTCTTTTGTTCTTTCTAGTTATATCAACAATTTACTGAGAATCAAACTTAAGACGTGTATAAAACATAGCTAACAAGTGCTAAACCGAAAGGTTTGTTTATATTTAGAACGTCCGCCAAACTTTTAATTTGGCTTTTAAAAAGAAGAAAAATTAAAAACAAAATATAAAAATTCAGCTCTGTGTTTATCCGAAAAGTTAGTGTCTTTTTGCACGCTACGTTTCATACACAAGTCCGTTGGCAATAATATATCACTCATATTTTTGTTTGAGTCTGGATAAATTAACGCCGTTATAAAATGATTTTAATTCACAAATGAGTTTGGTTGTAAAGTAGACGAAAAAGTAATTTATACAAGGTTAATATTTAAAAAGAAAAAATGAAAAAAGTTTACGTGGCAAGTTGGATTCTAATGATAATTTTCAGTTGCTCAAAAGATGATTTGGAAGCAGATTTGGAAAGTATAGAATACTCTTGCTGTGACTCAAATCCTTTCGATAATGTAAATGTTAACAATCTAGACCAATCGAGAGGAGAAATAGCATTTTTTGGTTTCGTAAGTCCTAATAATGATGGAATAAATGATTTTTGGACTATTCGAAATTTAGACTTATACGAGAACTTTAATCTTCAAATATTTGATTTAAATGAAAAAATCGTCTTCCAAGCTGACAATTCCAATACGGAATCTATTGTTTTCTTCCCTCAAAATGGAGAATTTGAAGACAGAGATAGAGTTTTACGATATAAACTGGTAATAGATGATGAATCTATATATTCAAATCAGGGCTATTTCTGCCTGTTCACCGGAACAAGTAAAAGATCAGCTGGTAAATGTAGTTCTTTATTTCCTGATCCAATTTTTGACTAACATTTTTTGATTTGAAACAACATTAAATACTATTGCCAACAGAACCTAAACGTAATGCGGATTTTAGGGCAAAAAGAAAGGTCTGTGTATATTTATGATGTCGCTAAATCTTATGGATTTAGCTATGGAACAAAAAAGAAAAAGCAAAACAATAAGCTTTAGCTTCATGCGCAGACGGAAACGAAAAGTTTCCTTACCTCCGCACTACGCTTAGCTTAAACGTTGTACACCATTTGAATGAACATTGAGAATTTAATAGAAGATTACAAAAGACAAACAAAAATTTGCTCTGAAATTGACTATTCGGATAAGGATTCTGTGAAGAAAAATAATAAAGCAGTCAACCGAATGTATCAAATCGTAGAATTGATTTCGGAAAGTAATAACCAAAATGAAATTGAGCAATTTTCAAAATTACTAAAGGACGAAAAAAATCGAACTAACCTTTGGTCAGCTGTTCATTTATTAGAAAAATTAAGCTTCGACAAGAAGACTGAAAAAGAAGCTTTAAAAATCATAGAAAAAGTAGCTAAAGGAAATACAAGTGAAGCTATGGGATTTCAATATTGGCTGAACGATTATAAATCAAAATAATCTTATGAGTTGGGACATTGTACTTTTTAATTCAAAACAGAAAATAGAATCAGTTTCGGAATTGGATGAAAACCAGCTCGAACCGACCGATTTTGATACAATTTTGGAACAGTCATTTGACCAAATTAATAAAGATGATAATCACCGAGAAATAATCGGAACTGATTTTACAATTGACTTTTTTGTCCATAATAAACCTGTGAGCAATACAATGTTGAATTTATATGGAGAAAATGGACTTTTTGAATTAATTGAATTGGCGAAAAAGCATAATTGGCAGATTTACGACTCTGGAATTGGAGAAATGATTGACTTGGAAAATCCAGAGAAAAACGGATTTGAAAATCACAGAAAATATGTGGAACATATACTCAATCGGAAATAAAAAACGGTGTACAACAACGTTGTTGTAACACGTTTTTTATTCCGCTAAATATTGTATTCAGTTCTATTTCTCTTTTTTCAATTCCGTCCATTTTGTCAATTTTCTGTCCGAATATTTTATGCAAAAAACCTCTTTTTGTAAAGTCATAAGAATAGCTGAAGTTCGAGTCAAATTCCGCAATGTAAAGTTTCGATTTCAGAATTTTGCTGTTTTTCACGAACTGAACTTCTTTACCTTTTAATCCATTTTTGAGAATTGAGAGAATTCCGTTTCGATTCCGTTCATTAAATTCCAACGCTGGATTTCCATACGTTTTTCCGTCGTCGCTAAAATGGTGTTGGTAAAAATATTCTCCCTCAACATATTTATTATAACCTGGAATAGTCGGATTAAAAATCTGTAAATAAATCAGAGAGTTTGTTTCCAAATATCCAACTCTAATTTTGGTCAAAGAGTTTTTATCAGTCGATTTAAATGTCTCTATTTCGGTTTGATTTATCAATTCAGACGTTGAGTTTTCAAATTGTCCGCTGTCAATTAAAACTTGGTTAATAAACTCTTTCCAATTTCTGAATTCCTGCATTTTCTTGATTTCGTCAAATGTGTTACAACGTTAAATATATGGCAAGTTGGGCAGAAAATAAACGATTATTCTCGGTTTATCCACAAGCCAAATCTTTTATTTTGTTTTAATTTTTCTCTTTAACGCCAAATCAAAAGATTTGGCGACTTTGCAAATTGACAATATCCTTTTGATTAAATACCAATAGCCCTATTTGCTATATATCGTGTTAGCACCAGTATTTTTATCTTTCAATTCCAATTTTTTTACTTTCCATTCCCCATTTTCTTTCTTCAGTTTTGAGGACACATTATAAACACCATTTTCAGAAACAAAAACTAATGATAATTCAGAACTTCCAGTGTCAGAACTCCATTTAGAGCTAACATTTCGTAAAATTCCGTAATGATTTATTTTTCCAGTTATTTTATTTATTTCAGAATTGTTTTCACAATAATTTTGAACTGTTTTTACAGGATCAGATTGTCCAATAGTTATAAATCCAATAAATACTAAAATCATTGAAAAGAGGAGTATCAGAGTATAAAATTTAAGTAAGTGTCTTATCATAATAAAGAATCCGTTAAATGGATTCTTTTTCATTTCATTGATTAAATGTCGATATATTTTGAAGAAATTCGGATAAAACCCTCTTTCCTCTTTATAGGATTTTAGCCAAAAATAAATTCCAATTCCAGTTGAAATAGCAGACAAAATCATTCCGAAAGTTGAAGCAGGCAGTATTCCTTTAGAATCTCCAATCCAAGATAAAACCCATAAAATGAATCCAGTCGTTAAAAATATTCGAAATAATGTTTTTGTGTTCAAGGTTGAGTTTATATTGGTGCTAACGCTTGAGCTAAGCGTAGTGCGGAAGGTAGGGAAACGTTACGTTTCCTTCTGCGCATGAAGCTAAAGCTTTTTGTTTAGTTTTATTTTTTCTTATCCAAAGCTAAATCGGAAAGATTTAGCGACATCATAAATATACACAGACCTTAGGACTTAGCCTTAAACTCCGCATTACGTTTAGCATTGATGAAAAAGCAGCAAGTCGAGTATCTTTAAAGTTCTCTAAAACAATAAGATATGAACACTCAACAAACTGCTTGCCCGAAGTTATACATTGGTATCGATATTCACAAACGAAGTTGGAAAGTACACTGTGCAACAGATCTGTTCGCTGGTAAGTCTTTCAGTATGTCGCCAGACCCAAAGCAATTACATAGTTATGTTTCAAAACATTTCAAGGAGTATGAAGTTACCGTAGCTTATGAAGCTGGTTGTTGCGGTTACCACGCTCATCGTTGTTTTGAGAGTTACGGTTGGCGAAGTCTGGTAGTCAATCCTGCAGACATTCATAGAAAGGGCAAAGAGAAACATACCAAGACCGATAAGATAGATGCGCAGTTGATAGCGAGAGAATTGAGGGATAACCGATTGCGGAGTATCATAGTGCCGGACAGGAAACGTGAAGAGCTTCGTAGTCTGTTCAGACGCAGGAATGACCTTGTAAAGGATTTCAGAAGGGTCAAGAGCTATATAAAGATGCAATTGTTGTATTTTGGAATCAGGGAACCTGAAGAGTTCGACAATGACCATTGGAGCCATAAGTACAGAAATTGGTTAGATGATATAATGTTCGAGTACCCAACGGCGAAGGCCACATTAGAGAGTAGAATGCGTTTTTTCCGTTTTGTGGACCAAGAGCTTCGCGATGTGTCCACACAGTTAAGAAGGTACTGTAAAGTGAATTATAAGAAGGATTATCTATTACTGAGAAGTATACCTGGTATCGGAGGTATCGTGGCCTGTGGCATATTATGTGAACTAGGGGATTTAAGACGTTTCAACAACATTAAACATTTGGCAGGTTACGTAGGTCTGGCACCAAGTATGTATCAAAGCGGAAACAGTCAAAGGACAATGGGAATGACCCCACGTGCAAACCGCTTATTGAGAAGTTATTTTGTAGAGGCATCTTGGCAAGCGATACGTGCAGACCCCGTAATGCAGGCCTACTATCGTAAACATCAAGGCAAGAACGTAAAAAGTATCATTGTCAAAGTAGCTAGAAAGCTGCTAAGTAGAACCTTGGCGGTAATTAAAACAGAAGTTCCATATACCATTGGGGTTATTGAATGATAAGTAGAAAAACTAATAAAATAAAAATCATAACAAAGCTCTGATATAGTAGTAAGAACCGTACCACAAAACAAAACCCGTGACCTGTACTATTAAGGATCACATTTTTAGCAAGTGACCGGTTTTATTATAATTTATAATCATACAGATGCCGGTGACGTTTCAAGTTTCGAACCGATCACACATAGGAGTGCGAGCAAGTTATATTAAAAGGAAAAAAAGGTGGTTTAAGGCAAAAAAGAAAATATTAATTAACTTTAAGAAACTGGACTAAGGCTTTTCATAGGAGGTTTTGTTGTATGCCGTTTTTATTTTACGACACCCATAAAGTTTCAACCTTTTCGATTGTCCATTTGTCCGTCTTTATTAAACGAAATACTAATCCTTCTCCACATTCTCCGCCACAATAATATGTGGTATATATTATTGCGTGGTCTAAATCTTTGTTGAAGCTAATTGACGAAAATTGTATTGACCCTATGTAACGACTTTCATTTCCTTTATCCGTGTCAGTTTCTAAGCGATACCTGTCATAGTTTTTAATTTTTTTAATATCCCACTCCCTGTATTTTTGAAAGTCTTCAATAGCAAAATCTGACAAATTATTAAAATTTAGATAATCGTTTAATATCTCAATATCTAGCTCCCTAAGATTTGTGTGATTTCTTACGCGAAGAGAATTATAAGATTCAGAAGTATCAATCCAACTTAGTCCGTTTTCATCGTCCGTTTCGTGTCCGTAAGAGTGATTTAAGATTTCTGAAATAATTTGATATTCCTCTGATTCATTTAATATTGGTCTACACGAAAAAAGAAGTAAGATTAAAAAAATAAGTCCAAGATAAAATGTGGTTCGTTTGTTCATTTTTTAAATGGCATACAACGATTCAGCTCGTATGTTTGGTTCTTAGTTTGAAGATACTATATTTTGAATGATAAATTAGTTTAAAGGGAAGAGTGATTTCGAGGTTCGGCTAGATACTTGAGAAAGATATCGTCGCTTAGGTTTACGCTCTTCCTGAACTGATTTATTAAAGCATTATTTTAGATAATCAATAATAAGCTTAAGTAGAAGGGACAGAGAGGTCTCGGCTAGATACACTTTAGGGTGATATCGTTTCTTAGAAATCCCGCCCTTCTATAATTTTCTTGGAATCCGGACAGTACCTAGGTCCTTTGGATAGAGATCGAATCAAATGCGAGCAAGGATGATAAAGGGAATTATAGCTTAAAAACCGAAGAAATGGAAAAGCGTTTAAAACAGAGTCTTGGTATCGATGTTTCAAAGTTGAACCTGTCATTGTCACTAGGGTTTCTAAATGAAAGGCTGGTCAAGGAATTCAAGTCCCGTCCCGATGTATCCAATGATATAAAGGGCTATAAGGTACTCTTGAAATGGTTGGGGGCATCCGTCGATCCCGAAGTGGAATTGTTGGTGGTGATGGAAGCCACGGGCGTGTATCATCAAGGTATAGCACATTATCTATATGAACATGGCCATAGCGTTTGTGTCATGCAATCCGGCCGTGTAAAGCGCTATGCGCAGAGTTTGGACCAACGTTCAAAAACGGATGCGTTGGATAGTAGGATGCTAAGTATGTTAGGCCTGGAAAGAAACATCCGTCCTTGGCACCCGCCCAGTGAAGAGTTGCAGGAGCTAAAAGGGCTGAGCAGGGAACGTAGTTCATTGCTCAACGACAGAACGATGGAGACCAATCGGCAAGGAGCGATCGCATCGAGCGTGCATAGCAATGTAAGAGCACTAAAAAGGCACAAGATCAGGTTAAAGCTTCTCAATACACAGATAGAGGCAGTTGAAGAAGAGATGCGGTCATTGATAGCGGACAACGAAGAATTGAAAAGGAAACTTGAATATTTGACAAGCATACCTGGTGTATCGTTCATATCTGCGGCTACGGTAATCGGGGAAACCTTAGGTTTTGAATCGATAGTCAACGCCAAGCAGTTGGCCAGCTACGCCGGTTACGATGTAGTATTGAGGGAGTCCGGCAACTACAAAGGGAAGACCAGGATCAGTAAAAAAGGGAACAGCCATATCAGGGCGGTACTACATATGCCCTCGATGACCTGTGTACGCTGTAACCCTACATTGAAACAGTTCTATAACAGACTAAAGCCAAACAAAGCAAAGCCTTTGGTGGCACTTGTAGCGGTACAGAGAAAATTATTGATATTGATGTACACCTTGTGGAAGAACGAACAGTTCTATGATGCTGAATTTGAAATAAAAAAGCAGCAAAAGCATGAAGCCCTTGCTGCGCGGGATAACAACTTGATAAATCAATCTGTTTCCTAAATTATTAAAGAAAAAACTTGTTTTTTGACACAGTACCTAAGCGTAGTGCGGTAGTAAGGAAACCTTTCGTTTCCGTCTACGCACGAAGCTAAAGCTTATTGTTTTGATTTATTTTTTTCTATTCTAAAGCTAAATCCATAAGATTTAGCGACTTTATAAATATACATAGACCTTTCGATTTAAACTTAAACTCCGCATTGCGTTTAGGTTTTGTTAGCATTAGTTTTTATTCTTTAGTATACTCAATAGATATTTTCGATTCGTTATTTAGTTCATATAACAGTATATCTTTCTGTATTTCTTGCTCAATACTTTTTGGATTTCTACCAATATTTTTCACGTAAAAAAATATTCCCTTAGGTTCTTCATAATGTAAAAAGTTATTTTCCATTTTATCCAATTTGAATCTTTCCCAAGTGTCAAGCGTTAGAGTTTTATTTTTATTAAAGAAGTGAACTATAGCTAAATCATCTGAATTTTCTGTTTTGAGTCCTTTTTTAGTAAAGTGTTTGGCTAACATTACTTGAAAAAGTATTTGTTCTTCTATATATAAGTTGATTGCTACGCTTTTTGCTCCTTGCTTTTTACATTCAATAATTGCTTCTGAAATTGGCATCTCAGAAATTATTTTTTTCTTCTTTTTAAATAATCCAAACATTTATTTCATATTAATGCTAACGTGTTTGTATATGGAAAGTTGCGTGTTTGCTTGCGATGATTTTCCGAAGGAAAATCAGACGTAGTAAACGTGCAACGACCTTTTGATTTAGCTAAAAATAGCAATTTTTTATATACGTATATAATTAATTGTTGGTTCTCTGTGTGCTCGGAAAATTCCTGCGGAATTTTCCTTAGGTTCGTTTCCTTTTACTAACTTAGACCTAGCCAACACAACTAATCATATACAACACGTTGTAACCAATTTAAGTGAACGAACTAAAATTCATAAAAAGAACTTTAAAAGAAGACAAAAATAGGAATGCTGAATCGCGAGACTTTTTTGACTTAATAGTGGACGGAAAATCTTTATTTGACCAATTTGTAGATGCGGAATCTGATTTGGCATCAAGTTTCGGATTTTATGATGATTCGAATCTGAATATTCAAATAGTGGACGAATTCCTGAAAATCCAAAAATCAGAATTGGAATCTGAACGAACTATGTTGTTTGTTTGCAGAGAATGTGGAGATATTGGTTGTGGAGCAATCACTGTGGAAATTGAAAAAAAGGAAAATTCCTATATCTGGAAAAATTTCGCTTGGGATAATGGATATGAGGAGATTTTAAAAAATGACTTTATTGATTTTCAAATGTTGGAATTTAATAAAACGGAGTATGAATCGGAATTAAACACTCTGAAAAAAAACTGGTTACAACAAAGAACTGAGATAAAAAACAAACAAATTCTTCTTTAATCCGAGACAATATTATTTCAGGCTCATAGATTCAATAACTTGATTCTTTGAGCTTTTTTTATTCGATCTAGCTTCTATTTATCTAGGCAATATTGAAACGTAAGTTTCATCATATGGCCTGCCAGATTTTGCAATGGCAAAAGACTGCTTTAAAAGTTTGTTGGCAACGGCTATCAGTGCCAGTTTCTTGCTCTTTCCCCTGTTCACGATCCGCTCATAAACCTCTCTGCATGCCCTATTGTGCTTACAAGCGTTAAAAGAACATAGAAATAATAGGTTGCGAAGTTTTCTATTGCCGACCTTACTTATTCGCGCACGACCTCTCACACTGCTCCCCGATTCCCGTATCGTTGGGGTTATACCTACATAGCTACAAAGCTGTGCCGCATTTTCGAACTTATTGAACCCATCGGTGACCACTATTAGGAACAATGCAGTCTTTTGACCTATACCGGGTATTGACATCAATAAAGTCAATTGCTCCTGTTGTA
>NZ_LDPE01000013.1 GCF_001447995.1 Maribacter dokdonensis DSW-8
AACAAAGAACTGAGATAAAAAACAAACAAATTCTTCTTTAATCCGAGACAATATTATTTCAGGCTCATAGATTCAATAACTTGATTCTTTGAGCTTTTTTTATTCGATCTAGCTTCTATTTATCTAGGCAATATTGAAACGTAAGTTTCATCATATGGCCTGCCAGATTTTGCAATGGCAAAAGACTGCTTTAAAAGTTTGTTGGCAACGGCTATCAGTGCCAGTTTCTTGCTCTTTCCCCTGTTCACGATCCGCTCATAAACCTCTCTGCATGCCCTATTGTGCTTACAAGCGTTAAAAGAACATAGAAATAATAGGTTGCGAAGTTTTCTATTGCCGACCTTACTTATTCGCGCACGACCTCTCACACTGCTCCCCGATTCCCGTATCGTTGGGGTTATACCTACATAGCTACAAAGCTGTGCCGCATTTTCGAACTTATTGAACCCATCGGTGACCACTATTAGGAACAATGCAGTCTTTTGACCTATACCGGGTATTGACATCAATAAAGTCAATTGCTCCTGTTGGTCCTCTTTTACCAATGACAGAATCTTTGATTCGATAGCGGCTACCTCTTTATTGAGCAGTTTCTTATTACGTATCAAGGAACGATAAACAAACTTTGAAGGTATGCCCAGAACAGCTTCTCCGTGTATCTTGTTCTTGGTCGCGGTACGTTGTTTTAAATAGATATCCAATAACCGGAACAACTGTAAGCATTCGCTCTGGATATCCGTCAAGGCATTGTAAATAGGTACCTCGTTGACCAGTGCATATTCACATATAGCCTTGGCATCGCTCTTATCCGTTTTTACTTTAGCCAGTTTCATTTGAATGAAACGTTTTACGGATAATGGGTTTACTACTGAAACTATTACCCCATTTTTGTAAAGAAACTGGGCAAGTCTATAATGATAATAACCGGTAGCTTCCATAACGACCAATGAACATTTGGGCAGTTCCTTAAGGAATTTCTTAAATCCAGTTTCATCGTTCTTATACTGGTCGTGACCTTTGTTACTACCATGTACATCAAAGACATCTTTACTGATGTCGACTCCAAAAGTTTCTTTATATTTATTCATAAGATATGTTTTACGAAAGAACCGGCTACTTCTGCTCACAACAACTTGAAAACGAGATCTAAGGTCTCACAGAACTGAACGTGATCTAAGTAGTAAAAGAGAGAGGATTATCAATGTTGTCGAAGTCTAAAGCTTCACCGTATATAGTAACCTTAATTCTCTCTTTTGTTCTTTCTAGTTATATCAACAATTTACTGAGAATCAAACTTAAGATGTATATAAAACATAGCTATTATAGGATTTCCGAGAGGTTTATGTGTATTTACGAAGACCGCCAAATTTTTAAATTTGGCTTTTTGAGAAATTTAAGATAAAAAGAAAAATTCAAAAATTCGGCTCGTTTATAATCCGAAACGAAAATGTTTTTTAACACGCTACGTTTCATATACGGAGACGTTAAATAAATTAAAAGCAAACCAAATGAATAGAAAAATCAAAATTCTAACCTTATTAATTGTAACTGTTTTGTCGACAAATATTCTGAAAGCCCAGACAAAAATTGACGAAATCACCACTGAATTTTTTAAGACATATGAAAAGTCGCCTCAAGAAGCGGTTGATTATGTTTTTGGAACAAATAAATGGATGATGGACAGAAATAAGGACGGTATTGAAAATGTCAAAACCCAATTAACAAGTTTTCTTGGATTAGTTGGAGATTATTATGGTTACGAAAAAATTACGGAAAAAAGTGTTGGAGAAAGTTATAAACTTGAGAGTTATATGATGAAATATGACAGACAACCTGTTCGATTTACATTTGTTTTTTATAAGCCAAAAGACAAATGGCAAGTTCAAAATTTTCAATATGATGACAATTTAGATGATGAATTGGAAGAATCTGGAAAAGTATATCGTCTGAAAGAAAATTGGGAATAAAAGCTAATTACAAAACGCCATAACTAATGGCTTGTTCTCATCTACTTCTAAGAACACCAAAATATTATATTTACCTTAGCCATCAATTGAACATATAGCATCACCCCCCACAAACCCAATAAATGACAAAAGGCTCCGAAATTATTGCAAACAGGTACAGAAACTTTATTAAAACCGTTTGCGAAACAGACATTGTTTATGCACTGCAGAACCATGAAGGCTTTGCCATGGCCAGCTCTGTGCAATATGGTGACGAGTTTGATCAACCTGTAGGCATTCTATGTTTTTGGGCCATACAGGGCAGGGCAAATTCTTGCATTATTAACCAATGGGCTGACTACCGTATTACCGAAATTTCCTTAACCGAATTTATTGAAACCTGGGGCGTAGGCATGGAAAATGACGGTATACTAGCCGGTATTGGGTTTGACCAAAAAATGTTCGGCTATGAAGCCAAACCTTTAGATTTAATCCTTGACCTGGTAGCTGAAATAAAAGCGACCAAAAAGAACATATCACTTCAAAAATTCGAAAATCTTACCGATTTAGAAGAACAGGCAAAAATTGCCAATAGGTAATATTTTGCGTTAAAAAATCTTTTTATCAAAGTATAGATTACCACAAGAGGTTCTTAATTTGCCGCTACACCGCAAAATTCAACCTTACTCGTAATCGTCATGATGACCGCCATTGTTGTACTCATTGTATCTGGAGCCCTTATCATAGGTGCGCTTTGGGGTCTGTACGGAAATTTATCCAAACGTTTAGAAGGCTTTTTAGTGGCGCTTGCCGGTGGGGCGTTATTGGTTTCCGCCTTGTTGGAATTAATCTATCCCGCACTTGAGAAAAACTCCGTACCCATTGCACTATCCACCGTCTTTGTAGGTGCCATAACCTTTACCGTGTTAGATTATTGGGTGAAGGAAAAATGGAACTCACAAAGTGGCGGCGGCTTACTTGCTGCCATTACTTTAGACGGCATACCTGAAAACTTGGCATTGGGCGTGTCTTTAATTGGCGCAAGTCCGTTATCCATCGCGGCATTATCGGGATCTATATTATTATCCAATTTACCCGAGGCGGCAGGTGGCGCAAAGGAAATGGCAGAAAATACCGATTCTAAAAAGAAAATTCTTTGGCTATGGATCGGCACTGCACTAATATTATCGGCAGCAGCCTTACTTGGGCATTTTCTACTTGCCAACCTACCTACCGAATATTTGAACTACATTAAATGCTTTGCCGGTGGTGCCGTAGCGGCATCTTTAGCTTTAGAGGTTTTTCCAAAAGCGTTTAAAGAAGATAAGTATTGGACAGGTTTGGCTACTGCCATAGGTTTAGTTTTGGCGCTATATTTAAATACTTTAGGGGAGTAATATAAAAATATACGAGGGTTTATAACGTCATAATTTGCCAAACAATCACCACACAACCCCATAAAGCAAAACTGAGAAGTGTCATAGTTTAAAGATTGCTTGTTTTATACTATTGTAAAAAACACTGCTATGCAAAAGGTATCTTTCACCGAAAATTTAGATTTCAACGATAAAAAAATGGTTACTCAAGTTCTTTTAGAGACATCGTTCTCTTAAGAGATACGCATCTTGTTGAGAAAAGGCCAACTCATGAAAGAACACAAGGCTCCTTTCCCGATTATAGTACATATAGTAGAAGGAAATATAGATTTTGGGGTTGAAGGTACTGTCCGTGTACTGAAACAAGGAGATATGATTACCTTAGCAGCCAATATTCCGCATGACCTTTTAGCGAAATCGGATATCATTGTTCGCCTTACACTTTCTAAACTTGATGCCGCGGAACGAGTAGAAAAAGTTGTGGCAAATTCTTAAACTTAGCGCATGACCAAAATTACAAATAGAGATGATGTGAGCCTGTTAGTGCATACGTTTTATGATAAAATAAGACAGCACGAATTGTTGGGCCCCATTTTCAACGGACATATTTCCGAAGAACAATGGCCGGCACACCTCAGCAAACTCACCGATTTTTGGGAATCTAACTTATTTGGGGTACGCACGTTTAGAGGAAGCCCCTCTAAAGCTCATGTGAACGTTGATAAAAATCTAAACCATACAATTTCTCAAAATCATTTCGCACAGTGGTTACAACTTTGGTTCGAAACTATCAACGAACTCTTTGAAGGAGAATTAGCGGACAGAGCTAAAGAAATGGCACGCCGTATGTCTACAGGGCAGTATATTCATATTTGGCAGAATAGACCGAGGGAATAGTTCTCAGTGTTTTAGTGAATTAGTTTGATAGTGAAATAGTGAATAGTTGCTACAGGCTACGGGCTACGGGCTACGGGCTACGGGCTACGGGCTACGGGCTACTTAAATATCAAAATTTTAGCAGCTAAATACGATTCAATAAAAATAAGTCTATTCTCTATATTCTATGTTCTCTCTTCCAATTTTAAAATTCTCACTTAATACTTTGTACTTAATACTAGCTTTGAACGCTTTGAGCGCTTTGCGTTCGGCGTATGGCGATTTACCCTTGACGCTTAAAAATTTCTTACCTTAGTCTTTGGCGTATAAATGGATGTTTACTACAAATACTTAATGCTATGGATTACCTTTCCCCTACTTACTTTTTTGATTTTGAAAGTGAAGAAATTCAGGCCATTATTTCAGAATTTAAAGATGCTTCTTTGTCACAAAAAGAAATAGCCATTGGCTTATACATCAAGGTGAGAGACCATTGGCGCTATGACCCCTACAACTTAAGCTTTAACAAGGAGAAATACAGAGCCAGTGAAATTGCGAAACGCAGCAAAGGACACTGCGTTGACAAATCGATCATACTGATTGCTTGTTTACGTGCCATGGGCATACCGGCAAGAATACATTTGGCGAAAGTTAAAAACCATATTGCGGTAGACCGCCTAATTGAAAAATTTGGATCCAACGAATTAACTCCGCACGGTATGGTAGATGCTTTTATAGCAAACAAATGGCTTAAACTCTCCCCCACTTTCAATGCCTCTTTATGCGAAATGCTGCATGTTGCCCCTTTAGATTTTGACGGGGAAAATGATGCCGTTCTACAGGCTTTCAATAAAGAAGGTACCCAGTTTATGGAATATTTGGAAGATTATGGTCATTTTGAAGACGTACCCGTAGCATTTATGGCACAAAATGCCCGTGAACACTACCCCAAAATATTTGATAACGGTACCAACCAGACCGAGTTTCAATTGTAAGTTTAACAAATTTTAATACTTAAGGACGTAACGGTATCAACAACGAATTACTATTTGTAGTACATTCGATTTCAAATTTTGTACACTTTGAAGAACATCACTTTACTACTGACTCTACTCTTTTTATCGGCAACTATGATGGCGCAAGAACCTATGGTTTGGAACCCGGATTATGAGCTACAATTGACCGATTATCAATCTGCAGAATCCGAAATTAATGCTAACCTCACCTCCTATTCCATATATTCCGGTGCCAAAATAGACTTCAGCTTTAACATGAATTCGGTCTCGTTTATGTTCACCAAGAACTTTAATGACAAGGTAAAGGCCATTTTTCAAAAAAACCTTGCTGTTTTAGTAGCCCCGGACACCTTGACCGCCAATCAGCTATTACAATTTGGACGCTACGATTTTGACCTGGTGGAACTATATGCAAGAAAAATAAGGAAAAAGATATACGAGGAAAAAGGTGCTTTTAGCGACTCAAAATTATTTCAACCTATTTTTAACGAGCTACAGGAAGAAATGAATACGGTAAGTGCACAAGTCTTTAAAGCAACCGATTTTGGCAAAGATGCAGAGCTCCTTTTAAAAGAGCACAACAAAGTCATAGATGGCATTAACCAACTCTCTGACTTCTGTATGACCTGTAAGCCCAAGAAAAACAGGAAGTAGTTGATGGTTGTTCGTTGATGGTTAATTAAACGCTTCGCGTTTTTTGTATTAAGTATTAAGTACATAGTACTAAGTTGTAAAATTGTTATCGGAATTCTTTGCGTGTTCCAAACCTGTTCTCGATACATTTTCTTTCAGAAAACACTCGAACTGACATAGATAGATAATTTCAACAGCTT
>NZ_LDPE01000014.1 GCF_001447995.1 Maribacter dokdonensis DSW-8
CTTAAGTTTGATTCTCAGTAAATTGTTGATATAACTAGAAAGAACAAAAGAGAGAATTAAGGTTACTATATACGGTGAAGCTTTAGACTTCGACAACATTGATAATCCTCTCTCTTTTACTACTTAGATCACGTTCAGTTCTGTGAGACCTTAGATCTCGTTTTCAAGTTGTTGTGAGCAGAAGTAGCCGGTTCTTTCGTAAAACATATCTTATGAATAAATATAAAGAAACTTTTGGAGTCGACATCAGTAAAGATGTCTTTGATGTACATGGTAGTAACAAAGGTCACGACCAGTATAAGAACGATGAAACTGGATTTAAGAAATTCCTTAAGGAACTGCCCAAATGTTCATTGGTCGTTATGGAAGCTACCGGTTATTATCATTATAGACTTGCCCAGTTTCTTTACAAAAATGGGGTAATAGTTTCAGTAGTAAACCCATTATCCGTAAAACGTTTCATTCAAATGAAACTGGCTAAAGTAAAAACGGATAAGAGCGATGCCAAGGCTATATGTGAATATGCACTGGTCAACGAGGTACCTATTTACAATGCCTTGACGGATATCCAGAGCGAATGCTTACAGTTGTTCCGGTTATTGGATATCTATTTAAAACAACGTACCGCGACCAAGAACAAGATACACGGAGAAGCTGTTCTGGGCATACCTTCAAAGTTTGTTTATCGTTCCTTGATACGTAATAAGAAACTGCTCAATAAAGAGGTAGCCGCTATCGAATCAAAGATTCTGTCATTGGTAAAAGAGGACCAACAGGAGCAATTGACTTTATTGATGTCAATACCCGGTATAGGTCAAAAGACTGCATTGTTCCTAATAGTGGTCACCGATGGGTTCAATAAGTTCGAAAATGCGGCACAGCTTTGTAGCTATGTAGGTATAACCCCAACGATACGGGAATCGGGGAGCAGTGTGAGAGGTCGTGCGCGAATAAGTAAGGTCGGCAATAGAAAACTTCGCAACCTATTATTTCTATGTTCTTTTAACGCTTGTAAGCACAATAGGGCATGCAGAGAGGTTTATGAGCGGATCGTGAACAGGGGAAAGAGCAAGAAACTGGCACTGATAGCCGTTGCCAACAAACTTTTAAAGCAGTCTTTTGCCATTGCAAAATCTGGCAGGCCATATGATGAAACTTACGTTTCAATATTGCCTAGATAAATAGAAGCTAGATCGAATAAAAAAAGCTCAAAGAATCAAGTTATTGAATCTATGAGCCTGAAATAATATTGTCTCGGATTAAAGAAGAATTTGTTTGTTTTTTATCTCAGTTCTTTGTTGTATGCTGCCTTTTTTAATATCTCAATATTTCTGAATACGCCTCATCATATTCGTCAAACAGATTATGCGTTTCAATTATCAAATTTCTAATTTTAATCAATGAATTTTCATCTAGTTGAACAAATTCTTGGATAATGTCATTTTGCTTAAATCGAAATTTTGTAAAAGCATATCCATCGAGGTCAACAGTATTCCATTCAGCGTGTACAACCATATTTCTCAATCTACCACACTCTTTCAAGTCTTGAATCATTTTGGGATGTATAGAAATTTCTTTTTCAAGAATGTTTTGAATGTAAGAAGAGTACCTATTAAATAAATCTACTTTTGCAGCATAATTCATATTTTGAGTAATCAAGACACCTTTAGAATCACTCCTTTCACTTATTAATAGCCAAATGAATGAAGTAAGTCTTTCTTCAAGTAAATTAAATTCAAATACTAAGTGTCCAACGTGTGATGAAATTAATTCTAAAAAGTCCTCATTATTGTCCTCAAGATTTTTCGTCAAAAAGGCAAATTGTTCTAATGGGATTTTTTTTGATTTCATTCAATTTTTGGTTTTAAGTACGTTGCTTTAGGTTGCATACAACGGCTCCGTATATGAAAAGTAGCGCTGAAAATAAGCGGTTACCTTTCGGATGAAACACAAGCCGAATTTTTAAATTTTACTATTTATTTTTTTACTTGGAAATCGTCAAATTTAAAAATTTGGCGACTTTTCAAAAATGCCCAAACCTTAGTGTTAGCAATGACTTGCGCTATTTTTTATATACAATGTTGCCCACAGTTATTTTTCCAGTTTAATTAATAACATATCGCATTGGTCATTAAGATAAGAAAGTTTTGGGACTAATTCCATAGACGCTTTTTCTTTCAGCCAATCTTGTGGTTTGCCCCAAAATTTCGCTTTGTTTTGCAAAAACCTCGGCAAATTTTTTAAATCGGCATCAATTGATTTTTTTAGTGCATCATTCCACAATCTTGATAAATCTGTATTAACACGATAACCTTTATTATCAATAAAATTCCTCGTTTCCAAAGAAGCTTGTTGAATTGAAATTAAAGCTGAAGATATCCTCTCTTTTCTTGCTTGGTTAATTTTACCTTCAATTATTTCATCAGAAACTGCTTTCACGGATTGTTTTACCGTTTCTACCAAAAGTACTTTGCTGAAAAATTCCACTATCATTTTATTCTATTTTAACATTATCTTTTGTTACCCAAAACAATATAATATCCAATTGATTTAAGGCAGGAATAATTTTTTTTATTACCTTTCTATGTTCATCATTATCAGGCAAAGCTATTCCGACTTTTGTATTATTTCCATTTGGTTTACTTGAGATTACTTTCATCGTTGCCAATAGAGCAACAGAAATATGAGATTTAACTTGATTTCGGTCGAATGGCTTACCAAATCTCTTTGTTGTTTTGGTTGCACTCGTTTCTCCTTTTGCTTCTACATACAAAACTTCGTTTTCTTTTTCTGCTATTATGTCAATTCCACGTTGATTTGTTTGTAAAAATTGCTTGATATTGTACCCCTTAATTTCAAGAAAATCTGCTACTTTTTCGACTATTTCGTTTTCGGTTAGCATTTTTTTCATAATTGTGGGCAACGGTCTTGTATAACCGTCAGTTACGGGTTAATATGCGTTAATTTTCGGTTTGACACAGACTTTAGCAATTCCGAGTGGATTCGGACGTAGTCGAATCCGCCGTAATTGCGGTTATACGTTGTTGTGCATAGTGTTTTATGCCATCCACAAATTAATTTCGGTCAATATTTTCCATTTTCCATTAATTTTCTCAAAAACTACAATATTTCCTGAGCCACATAACCCTCCGCAATGAATTCCGTAATATGTTGCTGCGAATTGTCCATTATAATTAACTTGAGAAAATTCCACAATTTTGTCAGTTCCGTATTTTTTCTGTATCCGTTTCCAGCCTTTTTCTATTCGACGGTTGTTACCAAAAAATGAACTAAATTTTTTATCTGTAATCGTTTCTATTTCTATTGATTGTTTTTGTAATAATTCCGACTCAATTTTGGGATGTTCAGATTTGTCAGAAGTCAGTTGGATAATTACATTTCTCAAATCTCTTTCTTTACTAACCCTTTTTATGAACGTTGTGTCCTTATAAGTCATACTATAAAGCATATTCAAATCCAGTTTTGTAATTGTATCAGATTTATGGTCAAGGACTTCGTAGTCTCCATCAAATTCGTCCATAAATTGTTCAATTAAAACTATTTTATCTTTTTCCGTTTTATTTCCGAATTCCAAACGTTTATTTAAAATCAGAGAATACAACTCGTAATCATCTTTTTCTGTTTGAGAAAATGACAATTGAGAAATCAATATTATTAATGTTAGTAGTTTCTTCAACATTATGCACAACGGATTGTATAAAGTTAGTTGCGTGTTCAAGCCCTAAGTTAGCAAACAAACCAAGAGCGGAAAAATTCGAATGGATTTTTCCATATAAACATAGACCCAGCAATTAATTTTATACGGCTTAAGTTTGATTCTCAGTAAATTGTTGATATAACTAGAAAGAACAAAAGAGAGAATTAAGGTTACTATATACGGTGAAGCTTTAGACTTCGACAACATTGATAATCCTCTCTCTTTTACTACTTAGATCACGTTCAGTTCTGTGAGACCTTAGATCTCGTTTTCAAGTTGTTGTGAGCAGAAGTAGCCGGTTCTTTCGTAAAACATATCTTATGAATAAATATAAAGAAACTTTTGGAGTCGACATCAGTAAAGATGTCTTTGATGTACATGGTAGTAACAAAGGTCACGACCAGTATAAGAACGATGAAACTGGATTTAAGAAATTCCTTAAGGAACTGCCCAAATGTTCATTGGTCGTTATGGAAGCTACCGGTTATTATCATTATAGACTTGCCCAGTTTCTTTACAAAAATGGGGTAATAGTTTCAGTAGTAAACCCATTATCCGTAAAACGTTTCATTCAAATGAAACTGGCTAAAGTAAAAACGGATAAGAGCGATGCCAAGGCTATATGTGAATATGCACTGGTCAACGAGGTACCTATTTACAATGCCTTGACGGATATCCAGAGCGAATGCTTACAGTTGTTCCGGTTATTGGATATCTATTTAAAACAACGTACCGCGACCAAGAACAAGATACACGGAGAAGCTGTTCTGGGCATACCTTCAAAGTTTGTTTATCGTTCCTTGATACGTAATAAGAAACTGCTCAATAAAGAGGTAGCCGCTATCGAATCAAAGATTCTGTCATTGGTAAAAGAGGACCAACAGGAGCAATTGACTTTATTGATGTCAATACCCGGTATAGGTCAAAAGACTGCATTGTTCCTAATAGTGGTCACCGATGGGTTCAATAAGTTCGAAAATGCGGCACAGCTTTGTAGCTATGTAGGTATAACCCCAACGATACGGGAATCGGGGAGCAGTGTGAGAGGTCGTGCGCGAATAAGTAAGGTCGGCAATAGAAAACTTCGCAACCTATTATTTCTATGTTCTTTTAACGCTTGTAAGCACAATAGGGCATGCAGAGAGGTTTATGAGCGGATCGTGAACAGGGGAAAGAGCAAGAAACTGGCACTGATAGCCGTTGCCAACAAACTTTTAAAGCAGTCTTTTGCCATTGCAAAATCTGGCAGGCCATATGATGAAACTTACGTTTCAATATTGCCTAGATAAATAGAAGCTAGATCGAATAAAAAAAGCTCAAAGAATCAAGTTATTGAATCTATGAGCCTGAAATAATATTGTCTCGGATTAAAGAAGAATTTGTTTGTTTTTTATCTCAGTTCTTTGTT
>NZ_LDPE01000015.1 GCF_001447995.1 Maribacter dokdonensis DSW-8
GAGCAAGAAACTGGCACTGATAGCCGTTGCCAACAAACTTTTAAAGCAGTCTTTTGCCATTGCAAAATCTGGCAGGCCATATGATGAAACTTACGTTTCAATATTGCCTAGATAAATAGAAGCTAGATCGAATAAAAAAAGCTCAAAGAATCAAGTTATTGAATCTATGAGCCTGAAATAATATTGTCTCGGATTAAAGAAGAATTTGTTTGTTTTTTATCTCAGTTCTTTGTTAGTCACCGTATTTTTGACTTTTCATATGGTCTTTTATCTGAAGTAGTCATTTTATATTGTTCCAAAGCCTCTTCCAGAGTAAGATCTGTTGGCATATTTTCAATGAATGTCATAACTGATGTAAATATGAACGGTATGTTGCTTTTTGAATTAAAATCAGATTTCGTTGCAATGTCATCTAATTGATCAGCATTCCATTTTTTTCTTATTTCATTAGCACGCTCATAATTTTCCTTATTCAAATTCGGAAGCCATATTTTGTTATTTAGAGAATCTGGCAACAAGTGATGTCTATATTGCCAAGTTGAGTAAACCTCAAAATTACCTTTATCTTTATCATTTTGGAAATGCAGGTAAGAGATTGCCTGTTCAGGATCAAATCGTCCCTCATTTACTGCCTTGCAAAGAATTGGTTCAAGATCAATCATGTTTTTATTGCTGCTTCTTCTTTGAGATGTATGAACTAAAACCACATCATGATTTTGCCCTCTTAAGGATTTTCTAAAACCGAGCTCTATCTGAGAAGGGAAGCCAACAGAATCAGTTATTGAAAGTATCCTGTTCATATTTATTATTCGATTAGCTTGAATAGTGTCATCATGAGTATCGTACATTGGTCTGAACAATTGATCTCTTTCCCAAATTGATTTAAATTCATTTCTTAATCTTGAGTCATATTCAGTCGTTCTTTTTTCTATAAAAGAATTCCAGAGGTTTTCATCTATATATGTGTTGACAAAAATTGGCTTTATCGAACTTAAATCATCAGAATTATTTATAAGTAGTTGAAGATTTAAATTTCTTTCATCTAAATTATTAGAGAGTTGATTTGAAAGTGCGGCATTATAAACATCAGCACCAAAAGGTTTTTTGATTTCTCTAAATGCCAATGAGTAATTTTTGGATGCTCTATCGAAATCACCATCACAAATTGCAATTTCAGCTTTATTAGTTAGAATGTGATATTTAGTAATTGCTTCATTATTATAGTTGCATTTCGTGAATTCAATGATGGCAGAATTTTCAGACTTAATATTCGTCTCATTACGGTTTTTACAACCTACTTGAATTGTCATAATAATTAAAATGATTGTTATTCTCATTTTTTAAATTTTATGGTGACTAACTATTGTATATGTGCACAATTACACATATTCCGCCATATTCAGAAATATGTGCAATTGCACTCCTAATATACCACTAAAGAATAAACCTACAATTTAGAATTTACACTGCATTACGGGAAACCATAACTGGTCAAAAACTATGTATGTTTTGGGTATTTTTATGACCAAATAGTCATGCCAAAGAATATTTTAAAATGCCAATAAGTTTATTAGGTACAACCTTATTTTTGAATACTTAGTTCAATTTCTGATCCTTAACAATTCGGCTTCTAACGCTTCTTTAGATTCCTTTTCAACAGTGGTGAGTGGCGAATTTAGAATGTTGCTTTTTTCGTAAGGGTCATTAATTAAGTGGAACATTTCTTCATTGCCATCTGCAAATACTAACAATTTGTAAGTACCATTGCTAATGGTCCAAGCATCATTTTTTTCATTCTTCATTTCAGCATATTGATACTTTCTAATTGATTTCTTTTCAGAAAAAAGAGATTTAAAGCTTTTGCTGTCGTTAATTTCATCAATGTCTACACCTGCTATTTCCGCAATTGTTGCAAAAATATCCGTACTCGTAATTAAGTTGTTATCACTACCTTTTCTTTCAACTCCCTTACCGGATACAAATAAGGGCATATTTATACCGCCTTGATATAGACTTCTTTTTACTTGATTTTTATCATATGGATCTTGGGTAACTATGGGTTCTGTACCGTTATCGCCCATAAAAATGATTATCGTATTTTCTCTATCCTTTTTTGAAATAGAATTTAAAAGTTTGCCTATTTGAAAATCCATAGCCTCAATAGAAGCCATAAAATAAGGGGTTGGGTCCACATCTTTAGTGTATGGTGGCAAATCTCCTTGACTATGCATTTCTGCAGGAGGAATATGAAAAGGCGTATGTGGGGCATTATATGCCAACCACATAAACCAAGGTTTCTCTTGTTCATTGATCCAATTGAAGGCTAGATCTGTAAATTTTTTGGTAGAATATTCTTTAGAAATTGTTTGTTTTCCTTTTTCTGATAAAGGCCAATTATAATAGTCTTTTACAGAACCGATAAATATACCTGCGTAGTAGTCAATGCCAAATGTCTCAGGATTAATGGTTGTATCATAACCAGAAATGTGCCATTTACCAACTACAGCTGTGGCATATGAATCATCTGTGTTTTCGCTGATGTATTCTTGCAATAAAACTTCATTCTCATTCAATTTTTGATTTGCCCATCTTAGATCTGTTCTATATCCATATTTACCCGTAATCATGGAAGCTCTAGTTGGAGAACACGTTGGGTATGTCCAGAAGTTGGTAAAGTTCACACCTGCTTTTTTAATGGCATCTAAATGTGGAGTATGGGGTTTTATGGTTCCTTCTGCATATCCGTTCAATGCATCTTTTCCCATATCATCCGCTATAATAAATAATATGTTGGGTTTTTTGTCTGGTGTTTTTCTATTCTGGTTGATTTCACAGCTCAAAAAGAAAATGGATATTAAAATGTAAAATGTTTTGGTCATTACTTTTATAAGTGTGAATAGAATTATATCTGTAAACAGTAGGTGGGTAAACTAATGTTTGTGGTCAGCCTTGTTCTTATTGAAATCTTTTTGTTTTTCTTTTTTCTTTGTCCCGTTTAAAAGTAAAATCCATTCCCGATAGCTATCAAGATAGTGACACAATAAATATACACAGACCTTTTCGTCCTATACCTTAATCCGCATTACGTTTTGGTTTCGTTGGCAACAGTATTTTATTTTTTAGGATTACCATTTTCGTATTCTATTGTCTTTTCCAATTTTCCATTTTCATCAAAATAAAGCCAAGTTCCTTCCGCTCTTCCTCCTTTTTTGGTTTGACCGATGCTTTTTATTGCTCCGTTTTTATGGAATTTTAGTTTTTGACTGTAGTTGTAAATATCCGCACTTCTAAATGATTTTATAATTCCGTCATCATAAAACTCAAGTATTACACCATCTCTTTTTCCGTTGTTCGTTTCATATAAGTATTTCGGTCGAAAAGTTTTTTCATTTAGTAACAATCCATAACCATTAAGCGAGTCGTTTTCGTAATGTTTAAATCCGACAATATTTTCATTTTGGTCAAATAAATATCCGTTTCCGCTTTTCAATCCGTTTTTAGTTACAACTTCAAATTCCTTGGTTCCATCTGCACGATAATCAATAATCGTATCAGTCTTTTTAGATTGATTGGATTCCGCAGATTCACTTTTCTTTTTCTGGGAATAGCTATTACAACTGAATAAAGTCAGAAGAATTATGATATGTAAAACGGTTTTTCTCATATTGTTGCCAACGGTTTTGTATAAGATTAGTTGCGTGGTTTAGCAACGAATTTAGCAAATACAAACCGAATAGAAAATCCGGAAGGATTTTCGTAAGTAGGCTCGTACCAAGCAATTAATTTTATACGTCTTAAGTTTGATTCTCAGTAAATTGTTGATATAACTAGAAAGAACAAAAGAGAGAATTAAGGTTACTATATACGGTGAAGCTTTAGACTTCGACAACATTGATAATCCTCTCTCTTTTACTACTTAGATCACGTTCAGTTCTGTGAGACCT
>NZ_LDPE01000016.1 GCF_001447995.1 Maribacter dokdonensis DSW-8
AGGAGCTGGTACTACGGTAAGTCCTTTTACCTTGGATGTAGCCGCAGACGGTATTACCAATGCCGAAATAGCTGATAATTCCATAAACACTGAAAACATTACCGATGGTTCGGTAGGAACGGCTGATCTTGCCGATGGTAACAATGCCGGAGAAATGATTCAATGGAATGGTACGGATTGGGAATATATAGACCCAAGTACCTTGATTCCGGCAACTACGGTATCCAACACAAGTACAGGAAACACTTTATCGACAACGGTCAATGGTGTTACCGGAGCAGGGGTTCCAATAGTTAATATTAATTCACTTAGTTTAAATGGAAGTAATGAACTGGTTAGTACAGTGAATGGTGAAGCTTCAAACGTTATAGATTTGACTCCGTTCGTAAATAATGATACCAATGAAATTCAAGATTTACAATTAACAGGAGATAATCTAACATTGACAAATGACCCAACAGCAACGGCTATAGATTTATCAGATTATAGGGAAACTGTAACGGGAACAAATGATATCACCGTAACCGATGATGGCAATGGCAACTTTACTGTTGATTATGTAGATGGCGATAAGAGTGATACCAATGAGATTCAGAATGCATCACAGGTAGATATTACGGATAGTGCAAATAACTTTACTTCAACAGATGTAGAAGGTGCTTTGGCTGAATTGGCAGGGCAAACAGATGATGATATTACTGCAGCAGTTTTAGACGCAAGTAACGAACTTACCATAAGTGAAGGAACAACAGATGTAACAGTAGATTTATCATCTTTAAATGAAACGGTAATTGGTACCAATGATATAACGGTAACCGATGATGGTAACGGAAACTATACTGTTGATTATGTAGATGGTGATAAGAGTGATACTAATGAAATTCAGAATGCATCACAGGTAGATATTGCGGATGGTGCAAATAACTTTACTTCAACAGATGTAGAAGGTGCTTTGGCTGAATTGGCAGCAAACAGCACAGATAATCAAGATCTTTCTTTAACGGGAGATAATCTAACATTGACCAACGACCCAACAGCTACTGCAATAGATTTATCAGATTATAGGGAAACTGTAACGGGAACAAATGATATAACGGTAACCGATGAAGGCAATGGCAACTATACTGTTGATTATGTAGATGGCGATAAGAGTGATACCAATGAGATTCAGAATGCATCACAGGTAGATATTGCGGATAGTGCAAATAACTTTACTTCAACAGATGTAGAAGGTGCCTTGGCAGAATTGGCAGCAAACAGCACGGATAATCAAGATTTACAATTAACGGGAGATAATCTAACATTGACAAATGACCCAACAGCTACAGCAATAGATTTATCAGATTATAGGGAAACTGTAACGGGAACAAATGATATCACCGTAACCGATGATGGTAATGGCAACTATACTGTTGATTATGTAGATGGCGATAAGAGTGATACCAATGAGATTCAGAATGCATCACAGGTAGATATTACGGATAGTGCAAATAACTTTACTTCAACAGATGTAGAAGGTGCTTTGGCTGAATTGGCAGGGCAAACAGATGATGATATTACTGCAGCAGTTTTAGACGCAAGTAACGAACTTACCATAAGTGAAGGAACAACAGATGTAACAGTAGATTTATCATCTTTAAATGAAACGGTAATTGGTACCAATGATATAACGGTAACCGATGATGGTAACGGAAACTATACTGTTGATTATATAGATGGTGATAACGACTCCACAAACGAATTAACACAAAGAGGTACAGGCGGTCCAACAGGTTCACCTGCGGAAGGTACCACTTATGTAGACACTGCTAGTGGTCAACTTTATGTATACGATTCTGGTGCATGGCAACCAGTAGGTGGTAGTGCTACACCAGGAGATGCTAGTGATACCAACGAGCTAATAACTTCTTTTGGAGTTGTGGGTACTAATCTTCGTATTACCGAAGCGGGTACTGATTTTGATGTTCCTTTAAGTGATTTAGGAACGGACAGTCAAGATCTTTCTTTAACGGGAGATAATCTAACATTGACCAACGACCCAACTGCAACGGCTATAGATTTATCAGATTATAGAGAAACTGTAATAGGAGCAAATGACATAACTGTTACCGATGACGGAAATGGTAATTTTACTGTCGACTATGTAGATGGCGATAATGACAATCAAAACGAAATAGAGTTGCCAACTGGAGGAAATAACGGTCAAGTACTTTCTACTGATGGTTCAGGAACATATACTTGGGTAGATCCAGATTCAGGTCCTGCAGGTG